>JAJPEW010000105.1 GCA_021166755.1 Hydrogenophaga sp.
GCCAGCCGCCAGGGTGCTCTGGACGCCCGTCGAAAATTTCCCGGGCGGCCTGATCCACCATGGCTTCGGTGATGCGTTCACGCTGGGTGGCGTAGGCGCCCAGCATGGCACGCCCTGCGAGCAGGTTGATGCGTCGGGGTACGCCTTGGCTGAGGCGGTGGATGCGCTGGATCACCCGCGATGCCATCGGCAGTGGGCCCTGCCATCCTGCCACACCCAGGCGATGGGCCAGATATTGGCCTGTTTCGTGTGCTGACAGAGCTTGCAGATGGTATCGCGCCACGATCCGCTGCGATAACTGCTCCAGCTCAGGTTTCTGCAGCAGGTCCCGCAGTTCCGGCTGGCCGATCAGCACGATCTGCAGCAGCTTGCGCTCGGCCGTCTCCAGATTGGTCAGCAGCCGCAACTGCTCCAGCACGTCGGTCGACAGGTTCTGGGCCTCATCGATGACCAGCATCGCCTGGCGCCCCTGCGCATGCAGCGCCAGCAGGAAGGCGTTGAGCGGATCGATGTGGTCCTTGATCGTCCGGGGACCGGGGTGGGCGGGCGACACCTCGATGCCGAACTCATCGCAGATGGTCTGCAGCAGCTCAAGCGCCGAGAGTTTCGGGTTGAAGACATAGGCGACCTGCACGGAGTCGGGCACCTGCTCCAGGAAGCAGCGGAAGACGGTGGTCTTGCCGGTACCGATATCGCCGGTGAGCAGGACAATGCCGCCACTGCCCTGCAGTCCGTACAGCAGGTGGGCCAGTGCCTCGCGATGGCGCGCACTCATGAAGAGGTAGCGCGGGTCCGGAGCGATCGAAAATGGGTCGTGCTGAAGGCCAAAGTAGCCGGCGTACATGCCTCAAGCATACCGGTGCGCGGGCAGGCCGGGGGAGTGGAAGGCAGGTCGCCAGCCGGATGACCTGCCATCACAGCCGTCAGGCGGCCAGTGCCATCGCCGGTTTGGCGCCGGATGCCGATGCACCGCCGCTTCGGACCGAAGCCGTGCATTCGATGTCACCGGAAAGCTGGCCGCCTTCCTCGATCACCACCTTGCCGTACCGGATCTTGCCGGTGACGCGCCCGGTGGCGTGGATCACAAGCTTCTGGCGCACCGTCAGGTTGCCTTCGAAAGTGCCGTGAATCTCCGCAATGTCGATTTCGGCCGAACCCTTGAACGCCCCCTGTTCGGCGATCTGGATCACTCGCGAATCCATGGTCGCTTCCACCAGACCTTCGACCACCAGGGTGTCGCAATCGGTGATTTCGACGCCCTTGAGCTTGATGTTCGGCCCCACCGTGAGCTTGCTGCCGCCACTTTCGGGTGCCGCAGCGGTGGGCATGGCCGTCGCTGCGGCGGGCGCAGGTGTGGTTTCAGCCGCCGTGCTGGCCTGAACCGTCGATGTGCTGCCGTAGCGTTGTACGCCCACGCCGCTGTTCAGCGGCTTGTTCAGGGTTGCCTCGGATTCGCGTTTTCCAAAATGCAGTGCCATGCCATCTCCTTCAAAAACTGGAGCGTTCATGCTATGGCCGCAGGGGCTTACATTCCGGTCGGTACCGTAAGTCCGGTAACCAGTTGAACCGTACGATTCGTTGCGTCTGTTGCCTGCGCGACGGGCAGGTGGCCATAAATCCTGGCGGCTCAGGCGTCACTTCACCCTGAAGCCACCGTGGAAAGCCCCGAAACCCTACACTTGAGGGTTGCCTCCACGATCCATTCCCATGAACGCGCCCATCGACGTTTCCTTTTTCGCGCGCAACGCCAAGCCAATCAGCAGCTATCGCCCTTACTGGGCCAAGCGTTTTGGCACCGCGCCTTTCCTGCCCATGAGCCGGGAGGAGATGGAGCGCCTGGGCTGGGATTCGTGCGACATCATCCTGGTCACTGGCGACGCCTACGTGGACCACCCCAGTTTCGGCATGGCCGTGATCGGGCGCGTGCTGGAGGCGCAGGGGTTCCGTGTGGGCATCATCGCCCAGCCCGACTGGCAGAGCGCCGAGCCCTTCAAAGTGCTGGGCAAGCCCAATCTGTTCTGGGGCGTGACGGCCGGCAACATGGATTCCATGATCAACCGGTACACCGCCGACCGGAAGATCCGAAGCGACGACGCTTACACCCCCGGCGATGTCGGCGGCAAGCGCCCCGACCGCGCGGCCATCGTCTACAGCCAGCGCTGCCGCGAGGCCTACAAGGACGTACCGATCGTTCTCGGCGGGATCGAGGGCAGTCTGCGGCGCATTGCCCACTACGACTACTGGAGCGACAAAGTCCGCCGCTCCATCGTGGTCGACAGCAAATGCGACCTGCTGCTGTACGGCAACGCCGAGCGGGCGCTGGTCGAGGTGGCCCACCGTCTGGCCCGACGCGAGCCGGTGGAAAGCATCACCGATGTGCGTGGCACGGCCTTCATCCGCCGCCCGGGCGACCCGAGCGCTGCCGGCTGGATCGAGATGGATTCGACCGAGGTCGATACACCCGGCCACGTCGAGGATCACATCAACCCGTACCAGACCACCAGCGAGCAGGCGCAGGCCCAGGGGCAGAGCTGCGCCAAGGAAGAGGGCGCTGGCGCGCCGGCCGATCCCCAGGTCAAGCCCATCACCATCCACCGGCCGCAAGGGGCTCACGCGGTGGCCAAACTGCCGCGTGACCGCACCGTGATCCGGCTGCCCAGCTACGAGCAGGTCAAGAGCTATCCGGTGCTCTACGCCCACGCCAACCGCGTATTGCACCTGGAAACCAACCCCGGCAATGCCCGTGCGCTGGTGCAGGCGCATGGCGAAGGGGCGACGGCCCGTGATGTGTGGCTCAACCCGCCGCCCATTCCGCTGACCACGGCCGAGATGGACTACGTGTTCGACCTGCCGTATGCCCGCAGCCCGCACCCGGCCTACGCCGACGAGCATGGTCGCCACGACGGCGCGACCAAGATTCCCGCGTGGGAGATGATCCGCTTCTCGGTGAACATCATGCGCGGGTGCTTCGGCGGCTGCACCTTCTGCTCCATCACCGAGCACGAAGGCCGCATCATCCAGAGTCGATCCGAAGAGTCGATCATCAAGGAGGTCGAGGAGATCCGTGACAAGGTGCAGGGCTTCACCGGTGTGATTTCCGATCTGGGCGGCCCGACCGCCAACATGTACCGCCTGGGCTGCCGCAGCCCTGAGATTGAAGCCGCCTGCCGCAAGCCCAGCTGCGTCTACCCGGGCATCTGCCAGAACCTGACCACCAACCACGACCCGCTCATCAAGATCTACCGCCGGGCGAGGGCGCTCAAGGGCATCAAGAAGATCCTGATCGGTTCAGGCTTGCGCTACGACCTGGCGGTGCAGAGCCCCGAGTACGTCAAGGAACTGGTGCAGCACCACGTGGGTGGCTACCTGAAGATCGCGCCCGAGCACACCGAGAACGGGCCGCTGTCGAAGATGATGAAGCCCGGCATCGGCAGCTACGACCGCTTCAAGACCATGTTCGAGAAGTACAGCGAAGAGGCCGGCAAGAAGCAGTTTCTCATCCCGTACTTCATCGCGGCGCACCCCGGTACCAGCGACGAGGACATGATGAACTTGGCGCTGTGGCTCAAGAAGAACGGCTTTCGCGCCGACCAGGTGCAAACCTTCTACCCCAGCCCCATGGCCACCGCCACGGCCATGTACCACACCAACCTCAACCCGCTGCGTGGCATCCATCGCGACGACCGGGCTGAGCGCGTGGACATCGTGCGCGGTGAGAAACGCCGCCGTTTGCACAAGGCCTTCCTGCGCTATCACGACCCCAACAACTGGCCGCTGCTGCGCGATGCCCTCAAGGCCATGGGCCGGGCCGACCTGATCGGCAACGGCAAGCATCACCTGATCCCGACCTTCCAGCCCGTCACCGACGGCAGTTACCAGAGTGCGCGGCGCAAGAACTCGACGCCTGTCGGCGCGGGGTCGACCAAGGCCTCATTGTCAACCCGGTCGGCGGCATCGACAGGCAAGAAGGCGCCGGTCAAGGGTCAGATCCTGACCCAGCACACCGGCTTGCCCCCCCGCAGTGGCATCAAGGGGCGTGCCCGTTGAGTCACGGGGTCGGCGTCGGCAATCGGTGCTGACGCTGGTCAGCAAGGGACGGGTGGTTCTGTCTTTGTTACCTATAAGGTATTCATCGCGCATCCATCCCATTGAGTTATGTCATGAAGACGGCAGATTTCCCTGATGCGGTCAGGGATTTCTCTCACAATTCGTCACTTGTTCGGGTGGCCCCTGCCATCCGTCAGGGGACCGATACCATGGCATATCTCAACTGGACACCGGACCTGGAAACCGGCATCCGTGAAATCGACGGCCAGCACAAGCGCATCGTCGAATACATCAACCAGCTGCATGACGCACGCGACCACCACGACCGGGCTGCGGTGGGGGCCGTGATTGACGAGATGGTCGATTACACCCTCTCGCATTTTGCGTTTGAGGAGTCCCTCATGGCCGACGCCGGCTACATGTTTGCCGGCCCGCACAAGAAAGTGCACGAGCTGTTTACGCGCAAGGTCGGGGACTACCGCTTGCGCTTTGAGGCGGGAGAGGACGTGGCCGCCGAGCTGCATGCCATGCTCTCACGCTGGCTGTTCAACCACATCCGAAACGACGATCGCAGCTATTCCGACGCCGTCAAGGTTTACCTCAAGAACGTGGGCCAGGGTGAGGTCGACATGAAGGCGCAGATCAAGGAAGAGCTGATCCGCGAACTGCACCTGAAGAAAAAGAAGGGCTTCTTCGCGCGCCTCTTTGGCAGCGACGACTGAGCCGCTGATCGGGCTTGCCACCGAAGTGTGGCAAGCCGTCGCAGGATGCTGGACTGGATGGTTCAGGCCAGGGTATGCAGCGGAATGTCGTGTGCGGTCGCGATCCGGTCCAGCTGCTGGCGTGTCTGTCCCGCCAGGAAGGCCGCGATGGTCTCATGGGTGGCGGGTTGAAACATCGTAGCCACTCCTTTCATGGATACGCCAGCGACCTCGCACAGCGCCGCCGCGAAATGTGGCTCCAGCGCGGCGATGGCCACGCGGCCGTCCTTGCAGCGGTAGATCCGGTAGCCGGCGTGGGCGCCGCCCACCGCGCCTTTGGGCTGGGTCAGGCCCCAGGTGCGTGGCAGGGCCAGCCAGGCGGCGGCGTCTGACAGCGCCACCTCCTGGAAGATGCCTTTGCCGGTGATTCGCTGCGTCAACATCGCCTTGAGCACTGCCTCGCTGGCCATGAGCGAACCGCCCATGTCGGCAAACAGCGTGGCTGGCAGGTCCAGCCCGGTCACCAGACCGGCGTCGGCCAGGTAGGTCAGGTCATGACCCGGTTCCTCGGCTCGCACGCCCGGCGCCCCAACGATGGCCACCAGAGACAGCGCGGGATAGGCCTTGTGCAAGGCCTTCCAGGACAGGCCCAGTTTCTGCAAGGCCGATGGACGGAACGAGGTCAGCAGCACGTCGGTGCGGGCCAGTTCCTTGTGCAGCCGCGCCTGACCTTTCTCGCTCTTGAGGTCGATCGTCACCACCTTGATGCCGTCGTGCAGGGTGGCGTAGGCCTTGGGGTTGTATTGCCCCATCGGGTCGCCGCTGGTGCCCGGTGACAGGCTCTTGGGCGCAGGGGGCTCGGCCTTCAGACATGTGGCCCCCATGGCCTTCAGTCGCATCAGGGCGGCCGGCCCGGGCAGGTTCAGCGCCAGGCTGAGCACGCGAACCCCGCGCAGCGGTTTGATGGCACGGGGAGACGCGGCGGAAGTGCGGGAGGGGGTGGATGTGGTCATGGCAGTAGAAGGTGACGTTCACGTCAATGTACTGCCATGGCCCGGATGCCGGAATCAAACCGGCGACAACTCAGGCCTGGCCGAAATCCAGCGGCAGACCGACGTAGTTCTCGGCAATCGTCCGCAGGCCCGATTCCGAGTGCATCAGGTAGTCCAGTTCGGCCTGCTGCAGCTTGGCATTGATGGCGCCCTCATCGGGGAACTGGTGCATGATGGAGGTGAACCACCATGAAAAGCGCTCGGCACGCCAGATGCGCTTGAGGCAACGCGCCGAGTAGCCGTCGATGCCGGCCTCGGTCTTGTCCTGATAGAACTCGATCAGTGCATTGGACAGGTACTTGACGTCGGTCGCGGCCAGGTTCAGGCCCTTGGCTCCCGTGGGGGGAACGATGTGCCCCGCGTCACCCGCCAGGAACATCCGGCCAAAGCGCAGCGGCTCGGTGACGAAGCTGCGCAGCGGCGCGATGCTCTTTTCAATGCTGGGCCCGGTCACCAGTTGCTCTGCTGCCTCGGGGTCCAGCCGGCGCTTGAGTTCGGCCCAGAAGGCCTCGTCCGACCATTGCTCCACCTTGTCGGTCAGGGGCACCTGCAGGTAATAGCGGCTGCGGGTATGGCTGCGCTGCGAGCACAGGGCAAATCCCCGATCGCTGTTGGCGTAGATCAGTTCATGGTGCACCGGCGGCGTGTCCGAGAGCAGACCCAGCCAGCCAAAGGGGTACACCTTCTCGAACTCCTGGATGGCGTTGCGCGGCACGCTGGCGCGGCAGACCCCATGAAAGCCGTCGCAGCCGGCGATGAAATCGCAGGCGATCGAGTGCGTCTGGCCATCCTTCTCGTAGGTGACCCGTGGGCTTTTCGTGTCGAAATCCAGCACCTGAACGTTCGAAGCCTCGTAAATGGTGGTCAGCCCGGCGGCCTGGCGGGCATCCATCAGGTCACGGGTGACTTCGGTCTGCCCGTAGACCATCACCTTCTTGCCGCCAGTGAGGCCTTCCAGGTCGATGCGGTGACGCTGGCCATTGAACAGCATGTCAAAGCCGGTGTGGACCAGACCTTCAGCGTGCATGCGTTGGCCCACGCCGGCCTCGTCCAGCAGATCGGTGGTCACCTGTTCCAGCACCCCGGCGCGAATGCGGCCCAGCACGTACTCGGGCGTCTGGCGTTCCACGATGACGGCCTCGATGCCCGCCTTGTGCAGCAACTGGCCCAGCAGCAGGCCGGACGGTCCGGCTCCGATGATGGCGACTTGGGTTCTCATGTGCGAATCTCCGGCAAATAATGTCCTGACCGGCAATGTAGGAAGCCAGCGATCATCAGACAAGGGCGGCAGGCAGGCTGTGCGCGATGGGCGGACCATTTGCGCGATGATCGCGCATGGATCGGTGACACGTCATAATCGGGCCATGAGCGAGACCCGTCAGATCGCCAGGGCTGATTTCATCGAAGGCATGGCCAAAGGCATGGCCGTGCTGGAAAGCTTTGACACCGAGCGCCAGCGCCTCAACGCCACCCAGGCCGCCGAGCGTGCGGGTCTGACCCGTGCCGCGGCCCGCCGGCATCTGCTGACGCTGGCGTACCTGGGTTACCTGGACACCGACGGCACGCACTACTGGCTGTCGGCCAAGGTGCTGCGCTTTTCCGGCAGCTATCTGGCTTCGGCCAGGCTGCCCAGGCTGCTGCAGCCCACACTCAACCGGCTGGCGGCGCAGACGCGTGAATCCTTCTCAGCCGTGGTGCTTGATGGTGATGAGGTGGTGATCGTGGCGCGCAGTGCGGCCGTCGGTGGGCAGCGCCTGATGGCCTATGGCCTGCATCTGGGCGCCCGTTTGCCGGTGCATGCGACATCGACCGGGCGTGTGCTCCTGGCCGCCATGTCACGTTCCGACTTCGCCGCGTGGATGAAAGGCAGGGAGCTGCCCCGGTTGACGCCGCGAACCGTGGTGGATCCCAAGGGCTTTCGGCAAGCGATTGCCCGGGTGAGAACCGATGATTTTGCGGTGGCCAGCGAAGAGCACGAAATCGGGGTCCATGCCCTGGCCGTGCCGCTGCGGGACATGAAGGGGCGCACGGTGGCTGCCCTGAATGTGGTGGCCTCGCCTGACCGGCTTGCCCCGGGCGTCATGCGTCAGGATCTGCTGCCGCTGCTGCTGGACGCAGCACGGGAGCTGCGGCCTCTGCTCTGACTCAGACGCCCAGGTATTGCTCCAGCAGGCGCGGGGTGGCCAGCAACTCATCCGAGCTGCCTTCAAACACCACTTCCCCCTTGACCAAGATCACGTTGCGGTCAGTGATCTGAGTCACGTGCTTCCAGTTCTTGTCCACGATGATGCTGCTGATGCCGGACTCCCGGATCAGTCCGCAGATGCGCCAGATCTCGCGGGCAATCAGCGGGGCCAGCCCTTCGGTGGCTTCGTCCAGGATGAGCACATCCGGATTGGTCATGAGCGCGCGGCCAATCGTCAGCATCTGCTGCTCTCCGCCGGAGAGTTGCTGTCCGCCATGGCCCAGACGCTCGGCCAGCCGTGGGAAGGTTTCCAGTACCCGGTCGTAGGTCCATTCGCGCTGTCCCCGGGTGCCGGGGCGCGCGGCCATCTGCAGGTTTTCCTTGACACTGAGGTTGCCGAAGATGCCCCGGCCCTCCGGGACATAGGCAATGCCCATGCGCGCCACGTCATGGGGCGAGGCCCCGGTCATGTTCCTGCCTTTGATATCGACGCTGCCACCACTGGGCTTGACGATGCCCATGATGGACTTGAGCAGGGTGGTCTTGCCCATGCCGTTGCGCCCCATCAGGCCAATGGTCTGGCCTTGGGCCACCGTGAAATCGATGCCCCGAAGGATGTGGCTGGCCCCATAGTGGGTGTTCAGGCCGCTGGTTTGGATTAGGGGAATGCTCATGATCAGTGCTCCTCCCCCAGATACGCCGCCTGCACCAGCGGATCGTTGCGCACCTCCACCGGCGAACCGCTGGCGATGACCTGTCCGTTGACCATCACGGTGAGTTGGTCCGCTAGCGCAAACACCGCATCCATGTCGTGCTCCACCAGCATCATGGCGTGATCCTTCTTCAGGCGCTGCAGCAGTGCCACCATGCTTTCAGCCTCGGCCTGTCCCATGCCGGCCAGCGGCTCATCCAGTAGCAGCACGGTCGGCTCGGTGGCCAGGGTCATCGCAATTTCAAGCTGACGTTGCTCACCATGGCTGATGGTGGCCGCCACCGTGTGGGTCCGGTGCGTCAGGCCTGCGAGCTCAATGGCCCGCTCGCACCGCTCGTTGACACGGGTCAGGCCTCGGGCCGAACTGACCCAGTGCAGCGGGTTCCAGGGAGAATGCCGCTCGCGCGACTGGGCAGCCAGGCGAACGTTGTCCCACACGGTGAAGGGCAGGAAGATGTTGGTCTTCTGGTAACTGCGCCCCAGCCCCATCCGGGAAATGGATTCGGGAGCATGCCCGGCGGTCTCCTCGCCATTGAGTCGGATGCTTCCGGCGGTCGGGGGCAGGTCTCCCGACAGCAGATTGGTCAGCGTGGACTTGCCGGCACCATTGGGTCCGATCACTGCATGAATCCGGTCCCGGTACAGATCCACCGACACGTCGTTGACCGCAGCCAGACCGCCAAAGCGCTTGGTCAGGTGCTGGGCAGACAGCAGCAGCTCGCTCATGGCTGATCTCCCTTGCGTGCAGCGAAGCGCTCACCCAGGCCCAGCAGGCCCCTGGGCGCCACGATCACCACCAGCACGATGAAGGTGCCCATCAGCAGTTGCCAGTGCTTGGTCAGGTCCTTGAAGAAATGCATCACGTATTCGAACGCGAAGGCCCCCACGATGGCTCCCGCAAAATTGCCCATGCCGCCCAGAATCACCATCATGATGGCGTGGGCGCTCATGTGAAACCCCATCAGCTCAGGATTCACGAATCCGGTCTGTGCCGCCCACAGGTAACCCGCGACACCGGCCAGCGTGCCCGCCAGCGTGAAGGCCGCCAGCTTGTAGCCGAAAGTGCCGAAACCGACGGCCCGCATGCGGTGCTCGTTGACGCGGATGCCCGAGAGCGCGCGGCCGAACGGCGAAAACAGGATCCGGCGCAGCAGCAGATAGACACCGATCAGAGCCACCAGCGTGAAGTAGTAGAAGTGCGTCTTGTCCTCCAGGTCCAGACCCACTGCGGTGGCGTCCGGCTTGAAGTAGACGTAGATGCCATCCGAGCCGCCCAGTGCCTTGTTGTCGAAGAACAGGAAGTAGATCATCTGGGCGAATGCCATCGTCACCATGATGAAATAGATGCCGTGGGTACGGACCACGAAGAAGCCGATCACCAGTGCCGCCAGTCCCGAAGCGGCGGCGGCCAGTGGCAGGCTCCACCACAAAGAAATCGGGTTGTCCGCTGGCGTGAGGAAGGCCAGCGCGTAGCCCGCCAGCCCGAAATAGGCGGCATGGCCCAGCGACACCAGGCCGGTGACGCCCTGCAGCAGATCCAGACTCATGGCGAAGATGGCCAGGATCATCATCTGAGTGAGCATCTGCAGGTAGAAGTCACGCCCTTCCATGGGGACGAACGGAAAGGCGGCCAGCGCCAGGGCACCCAGGCCCAGCAAGACCTGGACACCGCGCGGCAGTATTTCTAGGGTGGCTTTGGGGGAGCTCATCGGATGCGGTCCGTTCTCACTGTTTGAACAGCCCTTCGGGCTTGTAGAGCAGTACGCCGGCCATCAGCATGTAGACAGCCATGCCGGCCAGCTGAGGCACCAGCACCTTGCCAAAGGTGTCCACCAGCCCCACCAGCAGGGCGGACACCAGGGCACCACGCACCGACCCGATCCCCCCGATGACCACCACCACAAAGCACATGATCAGCACCGAGCTGCCCATGCCCGGATACACGCTGGAAATGGGCGAGGCGATCATGCCGGCGATCGCAGCCAGGCCCACGCCCAGCGCAAACACCACGCCGTGAATCAGACGGATGTTGATGCCCAGCGCCTCGGCCATTTCCCGATTGAAGGCCCCCGCGCGGATCTTCATGCCCAGCCGCGTCTTGCTGATCAGCAGGTACAGCGCCACAGCCAGCAATACACAGATCCCTGACATCACCAGGCGATAGACCGGGTAGGAGAGGGTGTCGGTGAGCGGGATCGACCAGTTCAGCAGCTCGGGCACCTGCACCGCGTGCACGTCATCACCCCAGAGAATGGAGCGCACTTCCTCGAAGATGTAGATCAGGCCAAAGGTCAGCAGCACCTGGTCCAGGTGGTCGCGGTGGTAGAAGAAGCGAAACAGCCCCCACTCCAGCAGCCAGCCAAACACCACGGCCAGGACGGTTCCCAGCAGGATGGCGAGCACCAGGCTGTCGAACTGGGCCGTGAAGAACCAGGCCATGTAGGCGCCCAGCATGTAGAAGCTGCCGTGGGCCAGGTTGACCACCCCCATGATGCCGAAGATCAGCGTCAGGCCGGCGGCCAGCATGAACAGCAGCAACCCGTATTGGACGCCGTTGAGCAGCTGGATCAGGAAGTTGGCGAAATCCATCAGGTGGAGGGTGCAAAGGCGCAGCAATCCCCACAGCACCCCGGAGACGGGGCGCGTGGGCACGAGGAGGCACAGGGCGGGGTGTGGTCAGCCCATGCGGCAGCCGGTCGCCGGGTCGGCCACGGCCTTGGCGGCAATGCCGATCACCTTGTTTTCCTTGTTCTCGACGCGGCGCAGGTACATGTCCTGGATCGGGTTGTGGGCTTTGCTCATGGTCCACTTGCCACGGGGGCTGTCGATCTCGGCGCCTTCCATGGCGGCATACAGCGCCTTCTTGTTGGACAGATCACCCTTGACGGCGTTGGCACCCTTGACCAGCAACAGACCGGTGTCGTAGCCCTGAACCGCATAGACATCGGGCTGAAGCTTGAAGGTCTTGGCGTACTCCAGGCGGAACTGCTTGTTGCGCGGGGTGTCCAGCGAATCGCTGTAGTGCATGGTGGTCAGCACGCCGTTGGCGGCTTCCCCGGCTGCTTCCAGCACACCTTCGGTGAGGAAGCCCGAGCCATAGAGCTGGATGCTCTTGGACAGCCCGGCGGCGTGGTAGTCGCGCAGGAACTTGGCGGCACCGCCGCCTGCAAAGAAGCAGGCCACGGCATCGGGCTTGAGCGAGGCGATCTCGGTCAGCAGGGCCTGGAATTCCACGTTGGGGAACGGCAGTCCCAGCTTCTTGATGATGGTGCCGCCAGCTTCGGTGTAGCTCTTCTCGAAACCCTCGAAGGCCTCATCGCCGGCAGCGTAGTTCCAGGTGATCCAGACCGCCTTCTTGTGGCCGCGTTCCATCATGGGCTTGCCCAGCGCCAGCGTCGGCTGCGAATTCGAGAACGACGTGCGGAACACGTTGGGAGAGCATTGCTGGCGGGTGGCCACGTGCACGCCTGCGTTCGGAATCAGGTTGAGCACACCGGTGTCGCGCGCGACCTTGTGGATGCCCATCTGCACGCCCGAGTGCACGGTGCCGACCAGTACGTCCACCTTGTCCCTCTGGACCAGTCGGGTGGCGTTCTCGATGCCTTTGGCGGGGTTGGATTCGTCGTCGACCTTGAAGAACTCCACCTCACGCCCGCCGAGCTTGCCACCCTGTTCGTTCAGGGCCATCCGAAAGCCATTTTCTATGGCCACCCCCAGCTGGGCAAAGGTGCCGGTGTACGGCAGCATGAAGCCCACCCTGACCTTGTCGGATTGGGCGCGTGCCAGTTCGGGCAGCAACAGCCCGGTCGAGGCGGCTCCGATCACGGCAGCACTGCGGGTGATGACTAGGCGGCGGGTCGTCATGGTCTGTCTCCTGTGGTTGTGTTTGATCGATTCACTGTAGGCCCCAAAGGCCTGTTCTGGCGATAGTGAATTACCCGTACTTCAAGCATCAATCATTGATGGGTAAACAAAATCAACAGGCATTGCGCTACAGAGGAATGCGCTATAGTGCAATTCGTTAAATGCACTATATTGCACATTTGCTGGCGGCAACTCAGGACAAACCCTTGTCAGGCTCGGGTGTGTCTGGTGATGGGGGAGGGGATGGCCTGCCCGGAGGGACTCGAACCCCCGACCTGCTGCTTAGAAGGCAGCTGCTCTATCCAGTTGAGCTACGGGCAGACGGACACGATGCGTGTCCCGTGAAGGACGAAAGGCCCACTGATGTGGGCCTTTCGTTATGGGGTGGTCGGAGCGGCGGGATTCGAACTCGCGACCCTCTGCTCCCAAAGCAGATGCGCTACCAGGCTGCGCTACGCTCCGACTAAGCTATCGATTGTACCCGACTGGAGGAGGCGCTTCCCGAAGACTCAGCAGCCCCGCGTCACCGGCATCTCCACATCGGCACGAATGGCCATGTGCTTGGCCAGTTCCAGCTTGGCAATCGCCTGGCGATGCACCTCGTCCGGGCCGTCGGCCAGGCGCAGGGTGCGCTGGTTGGCGTAGGAATAGGCCAGCGGGAAATCGTCGCTCACGCCGCCGCCGCCATGGGCCTGGATGGCCATGTCGATGACCTCGCAGGCCATGTTCGGGGCCACGACCTTGATCATCGCAATTTCGGCCTTGGCCACCTTGTTGCCGACCGTGTCCATCATGTAGGCCGCCTTGAGGGTGAGCAGGCGGGCCATTTCGATCTTGCAGCGGGCGTCGGCGATGCGCTCATGCCAGACGGACTGGGCCGAAATCGGTTTGCCGAAAGCCACCCGCTGGTTCAGCCGCTTGCACATCAGTTCCAGCGCGCGCTCAGCCGCGCCGATCGAGCGCATGCAGTGGTGGATGCGTCCCGGGCCCAGGCGCCCCTGGGCAATCTCGAAACCGCGGCCTTCGCCCAGCAGCAGGTTGCCCACCGGGACGCGCACATCCTTGAGCACCACTTCCATGTGACCGTGGGGCGCATCGTCGTATCCGAACACGCTCAACGGCCGCACCACCTCGATGCCGGGCGTGTTGGCCGGCACCACGATCATGCTCTGCTGGGAATGGCGCGGGGCGTCGGGGTTGGTCTTGCCCATGACGATGTAGACCGCACAGCGCGGATCGCCGGCACCCGACGACCACCACTTGCGGCCGTTGATGACGTAGTGTTCGCCATCCCGGCGGATCTCGCACTGGATGTTGGTGGCGTCCGACGAGGCCACCGCCGGCTCGGTCATCAGGAAGGCCGAGCGGATCTCCCCCTTGAGCAGGGGCTCCAGCCACTGGTCCTTGAGTTCCTCGCTGGCATAACGCTCCAGCGTTTCCATGTTGCCGGTGTCCGGTGCCGAACAGTTGAACACCTCGGCCGCGAAAGGCACTCGGCCCATGATCTCGCACATGGGTGCGTATTCAAGGTTGCTCAGACCCTCCGGCGCCCGTTTGGACATCGGCAGGAACAGGTTCCACAGTCCGGCTTCACGCGCCTTGGGCTTGAGTTCTTCGATGATGGTGGTCGGGATCCAGGCATTGCCCTTGGCGCGGTTGGCGGCGATCTCGGCAAAAAAGCGCCCCTCGTTCGGGTAGATGTGCTCGTCCATGAAAGCGAGCAGGCGCGTGCGCATGTCCTTGACTTTGTCGGTGTAGTCGAAATGCATGGTGGTTTCCTTGTGATGAGAGGCAGGCGCCGGGAGAGATTCGGTGAGGTGGCGTGTCAAAGACGCTGGGCAAAGGACCAGGCCAGTTCAGCCAGCGGCCTGGCGCCGGCAGCTGAGCTGACAGCCTGGGCACTGGAGGCCGTGCCCATCTCGACCCGCTTGGCAATGCCTTGCAGGATGGCGGCCAGGCGAAACAGGTTGTAGGCGAGGTAGAAGTTCCAGTCGGCCCGCAACTGCTCGGGGGTGGCAAAGCCTGTGCGCTCGCAATAGCGGGCGATGTACGCGTCTTCGGTGGGAATGCCCAGCGCCTGGACGTCCAGACCCCCGATGCCCCGGAAGGCACCCGGCGGAATGTGCCAAGCCATGCAGTGGTAGCTGAAATCGGCCAAGGGATGACCCAGTGTGGACAGCTCCCAGTCCAGGATGGCCAGCACCTTCGGCTCGGTGGGGTGGAACATCAGGTTGTCCAGCCGGTAGTCCCCGTGCACGATGGACACCAGGGACTCGTCCCGGGCCATGGCGGGAATGTTGCGCGGCAGCCATTCCATGAGCTGGTCCATGGCCGCAATCGGCTGCGTGATGGAGGCCACGTATTGCTTGCTCCACCGACCGATCTGCCGTTCAAAGTAGTTGCCGGGTTTGCCGTAGTCGGACAGCCCGATCGCGTCGGGGCGCACCGAGTGCAGCGCCGCCATGACGCGGTTCATCTCGTCGTAGATGGCCCCGCGTTGCTCCCGGCTCATGCCGGGCAGCGACTGGTCCCACATCACGCGACCCTCCACGCACTCCATCACGTAGAAGGCGCGTCCGATGACGGACTCGTCCTCGCACAGCACATGCATCTGGGCCACCGGAACGTCGGTCTGGCGCAGGGCGCTCATGACGCGGAACTCGCGCTCAATGGCGTGCGCGGACGGCAGCAGCTTGGCCACCGGTCCTGGCTTGGCGCGCATCACGTAGGCCCTGCCCGGCGTCAACAGCTTGTAGGTGGGGTTGGACTGGCCGCCCTTGAACATCTCGACGCTCAAGGGTCCTGCAAACCCGGGCAGGTGCTGTTGCAGCCAGGACTGCAAGGCTGCCACGTCAAAAGCGTGCTGGTCGGAGACCGGACGGGTGCCGGTGAATTGCTGGTTGTCGCTCATGCTCGGGTAGGGCGCAGGCCCACCCGGGCTGGACGTGACGTCCCGCGGGAGGCGGCCTGTGGGTTCAGGGAAGTGGCTGGGAATCGATTTCCTGCCACCGTGTAGCCCGGCCGCCGCCGGGATGTCAGGTTTCGGCTTCGGCGATGCGCATCAGCATGTCGCGGTTGCGAATCACCAGGCCGCCTTGCTCGATGCGGATCGCATCCTCGCGTTCCATCGACTTGAGCTCCTGGTTCACGCGCTGGCGCGATGCCCCCAGCAACTGGGCCAGCTCTTCCTGGGCCAGTTGCAGGCCGATGCGCATCTCGTTGCTGTCGGACAGGCAGGGGACCCCGTAGCTGCGCATCAAGTGCAGCAGCTGTTTGGCCAGGCGAGCCCGCAGGGGCAGGGTGTTCAGGTCCTCGACCAGTCCGAACAGCGTGCGGATACGCCGTGCCTGCAGGCGCATCAGCGCTTCGTACAGCTCCACATGCACGGTCAGGATCTTCTGGAAATCGTTGCGGGACACGCAGAGCAGTGTCGTCGGGCCATGGGCGTAGGCGTCGTGCGTGCGCCGGTCCCCATCGAACATCGCCACGTCGCCGAACCACACACCCGGCTCCACATAGGTCAGGGTGATCTGCTTGCCCGACAGCGAGGTCGAGCTCACCCGCACCGCACCCTTGGCGACCGCCGTCCATTCCGACGGTGGTTCGCCCCGGGCAACGATCAGGTCGCCGTCCTTGAATCGCTTGACGTAGGCGCATCGCAGGATGTCGTGTCGCAGGGAGGGGGAAAGACTCTGGAACCAGCGACCACCATTGATCGCTTCACGTTCTTCCATTGTCAGAATCGGCTCATCCATTGGCTGTCTTTTGAGTGACTGAAAGTGACCAGGCTGTCGCCCTTGGGACGCCTGGGCTTCCGGGTTGATCTGAGTACTGTGGCTGAAGCTTCAGCGGTAAAGGGCGGGCCGTCGATCCAGGAAAGCCTGAATCCCCTCGCCACCATTGGCGTGGTGCAGGTTGCGGACAAAGTGGTCGCGCTCCGCCGCCAACTGCTGGTGCAGGGGAGCGGTCACGGCGTCATTGGCCAACTCCTTGATGCTGGCCATCGCATTGGGCGCACGGGTGTTGAGCTTTTCGGCCAAGGCCAGCGCATCGACCAAGGCCGCGGACGGATCACTCACCTGCGTCACCACGCCCAGTTGATGCAGACGACCCGTGTCGATCCGTTCGCCAGCCAGCAACAGCTGCATGGCGGTGGCGCGGGGCAGGGCATGCATCAGGCTCCAGGTGGCGCCCCCGTCCGGTGAGAGCCCCACGTTGCTGTAGGCCATCACGAACACCGCATCGCGCGCCGCCACGATCAGGTCGCAGGCCAGCGCGAGTGAAAAGCCGGCACCGGCACAGGCGCCTTCCACGGCCGCGATCACCGGTTTCGGGAAGGCGCGGATGGTCTCGATCCAGTTGTGCAGGCCCTCGATGCTCTCTGCCTGAACCTGCGGTGGCTGCTGCCGATTGCCCAGCAGGCGCTGCAGGTTGCCCCCAGCGCAGAAGTGCGAGCCCTCGCCGGCAATGACCACCGAACGGACATCGCTGTTCGACTCCGCCACCGACAGGGCCTCCACCCCGGCGGCATAGATGTCCGGTCCCAGCGCGTTGCGGTGCTCGGGGTTGCTGATGGTCAGCACCAGGGTCTGACCCTGGCTGTGTGTCTTGAGGCTGGCGCCCATGTGTTTGTGTCTCCTCGGGGTGTATGTGGGTCGCTGTCTCAGATCTCTTCGTGTGTCAGGCTCAGGCCCAGTGCGCCGCGTCGGCGCAGCCAGGGTGACGGGCGATAGCGGGGATCACCGTAGACGGTCTGCAGGTTGAACAGGATCTCCAGCACGTTGGTGGGACCGATGCGGTCGCCCATGGCCAGGGGCCCCATGGGGTAGCCCAGACCAAGGGTGACCGCCAGCTCCAGGTCCTGCGGCGTGCAGATGCCCTGCTGGCACATGTCGGCAGCGATGTTGACAATGGTCGCCACCACCCGCTGGGTCACAAAGCCGCCGCTGTCGCGGATCACGCTCACGGCCTTGCCGTCGCGGGCAAACAGCGCGTGGGCCGCATCACGCATGTCGGGGCGGGTGGCCGGGTTGGTGGCCAGCACGCGTCGCCTGGTGGCCCCGTCCTCCAGCATCATGTCGATGCCCACCGTGCGGGTGGCGTCCAGCCGCTCGACCGCGGCCAGCGTGGTCACATCCAGTCCCAGCGGCGCCACCAGGATCAGGGCGTTCGAGGAGGGTGCTGCGCCCGTCTCGATGCTGGCACCGAACTGCTTGAGCAACTGGTACAGCTCCTGACGCCGGGCGGCCTTGGGGGACACCCAGACCGGAGGCATCTCATGGACCACGGGCACGGAAGGCTCGGGGGGCACTTCGGCCACGCCCTCGGGGTAGCAGTAAAAGCCCTCACCCACCTTCTTGCCGACGACGCCACCGGCCAGTCGCTGGGCCGTGATGACGCTGGGCCGGTACCGCGGCTCCTCGTAGTACTGGTGATAGATGGACTCCATCACCGGGTGGGACACATCCAGTGCCGTCAGGTCCATCAGCTCGAAAGGCCCCAGACGAAAGCCCATCTGATCACGCAGGATCCGGTCGATGGTCGCGACGTCGCTCACCCGCTCACCCAGTACCCGCAGAGCCTCTGTGCCGTAACCCCGACCGGCGTGGTTCACGATGAAGCCCGGGGTGTCCTGTGCCGTCACAGGGGTATGCCCATACTGACGTGAGTAGTCTGTGAGCGCCTGGCAGACCTGGGCACTGGTTTTCAACCCGGCAATCACTTCGACCACCCGCATCAGTGGCACCGGATTGAAGAAGTGGTAGCCGGCAAAACGCTCCGGCCGGCGCAGGTGTGCCGCAATCGCGGTCACCGACAGCGATGAGGTGTTGGTGGCCAGGACCGCATCTTCTGCCACGATGCCTTCCAGGTCGGCAAACAGGCTGCGTTTGAGCTCCAGCTTTTCAACCACGGCCTCCACCACCAGCCGGCAGGGTGCGAGATCGCCCAAGGCAGCAGTCACCTGCAGCTGGGACGCCCACCTCTCGGACTGGCCGGGGGCGATCTTGCCTTTTTCCTCCAGTTTGTTCCAGGTGGTTCGGAGTGCGGTGCGCGCCTGTTCGGCTGCGCCTGCCTGGATGTCGAACAGCAGCACCTGGCTGCCGGCCTGAGCGGCCATCTGGGCGATGCCTCGACCCATGGCGCCGGTACCGACGACCCCAACTGTGGTGAAAATAGGGCTCATATCAAAGTATTAGTTAACGGGTAAGCACCGCAAGCTATGACAAAATGTTCCAACACGACAAGGAAGGACATCTGACGTGCGCCATTTCTGGCTGGGCTCTATTTTGCTATCAACTGCGCTGAGCAGTCCGGCGGTCACGCTTGGCCGCCACAGCGGAGCCGCAGTCATGGGACGCCCGCTCGATGTCCGCGTACAGGCTTCATTGGCGCCCGGCGAGAGCGAAGACAGCCTCTGCATCCGGCCGGAAGTCTTCTTCGGTGAAACGCTGGTGACGCAGGTCACCATCGGCACACTGCGGGTCACGCCCGACGCGGACCTGTCCTTGCGTATCCAGACGTCGGTACCCGTCAACGAGCCCTTCGTCACCATTCATCTCAAGGCGGGCTGTGCGGCGCCTTTTTCCCGCCGCTATGTGCTCTTGGCCGATCCGGTCACGCCAGCGCAGGTGGCTGCCGACGCCTCGGGTGGGGCGGCGCCTGCGGCGCCGGTGGTGTCTGCGCCTTCCCCGCAGGCGTCCCCGATGGCTGCAGGGCGGTCTTCGGCGGATGTTCCTCCGACGCCGCGGCGAGGGAGCGCGCCGGCAACTGGCTCGGCAGAGCCCTCTAAGCCGGCGAGTGTGGTGCGCAAACCCCGCGCGCCAGCGCCGGTGGCTGCCTCCCGGCCCCGTCTGGAGCTCGAGCCTCTCGATCTGAGCCTGAACATTGATCGTGATCCGGTGCTGCGCATCTCGCCGATGCTGCTGACCGAGCCGGCCACCGACGAGCAGGCCAGACAGGCTGCGGTGGCGCTGTGGAAAGCCATCAATGCTTCTCCCGAAGAGGTGCTCAATGAGGGCAGGCGATTGGCCGCGCTTGAAGCTGAAACCAAGGCGTTGCGGGAGCAGATGTCCCGCAGCCAGGAACAGGTGGCTGCTCTTCAATCAAAGGTCGACGAAGGAGCTTGGTTTCGTTCGCTCAGCCTGATGCTCGGTGGGGCACTGCTTGCGGTGCTCGTGGCGGGCGTATGGATCTGGCGTCGCAACCTGTTTCGAGGGCGCGCGCCTGTCTGGTGGGTGGGTGACGAGGCCAGGACACCTGCGGATGCCGAGGTGCCGGCGCAAAAGCGTCCGAATGCAAAAAGTCCCACCCGGTTGCCGGTCAGCCTGCGTGCACGCAAACCCGTGCCGGTCGATCTCGACCTGAATCTGGATGAAGATTCCGCCTTTGATCAGGCGCAAGTGGCTGCGTCAGGACCGGTGGCCGCCGCGGCCAAGCC
>JAJPEW010000059.1 GCA_021166755.1 Hydrogenophaga sp.
CCCTGACCCACAGGCCCATCCACCGCCCTTCCCCGCCCCCTCCATGAAGTTCCAAGGCTCTGAAAACTACGTCGCCACCCAGGACCTGATGCTGGCCGTGAACGCCGCCATCACGCTCAAGCGCCAGCTGCTGGTCAAGGGTGAGCCAGGCACCGGCAAGACCATGCTGGCCGAAGAGGTGGCCCAGGCGCTGGACATGCCGCTGCTGCAGTGGCACATCAAGAGCACCACCAAGGCCCAGCAGGGCCTCTACGAATACGACGCGGTCAGCCGCCTGCGCGACAGCCAGCTCAACACCACCGACAGTGCCGAGCGGGTCAAGGACATCCGCAACTACATCGTACAGGGCGTGCTCTGGCAGGCCTTCACGGCGGACCGCCCGGTGGCGCTGCTGATCGACGAGATCGACAAGGCCGACATCGAGTTTCCGAACGACCTGCTGCGCGAACTCGACCGCATGGAGTTCTACTGCTACGAAACACGCGAGCTCATCAAGGCCAAGCACCGTCCGCTGGTGTTCATCACCTCGAACAACGAAAAGGAACTGCCCGACGCGTTCCTGCGCCGCTGCTTCTTCCACTACATCAAGTTCCCCGACGCGGACACGATGAAGAAAATCGTGGAGGTGCACTTCCCCGGCCTGAAGGACGAACTGCTGGCGGTGGCCATGAAGACCTTCTATGACGTGCGCAACCTGCCGGGCCTCAAGAAGAAGCCGTCGACCTCCGAGCTGATCGACTGGCTCAAGCTGCTGATGGCCGAGGACATTCCGCTGCAAGCCCTGCAGAGTGCCGACAACAAGGTCTCGATTCCGCCCTTGGTGGGTGCGCTGCTGAAAAACGAGCAGGACACCACCCTGTTCGAGAAGCTGGTCTTCATGAACCAGAGGAACCGGTGATGTTCGTGCAACCCGTCGTTCTGCAGGACCACGGCGTGCGGCTGGAGCCGCTGTCGCCAGCGCACGAGGACGGGCTGCGCGCCGCCGCCGCTGATGGTGAACTGTGGAAAATCCGGGTCACCTCGGTACCGGAACCCGAGAACACCCGCGCCTACATCGACATCGCCCTGCAAATGCGGGCCGAAGGTCATCGTTTGGCGTTTGCCGTCTTCGACGAGACATCCGGGCGCATCGTGGGCAGCACCAGCTACCACGACATTGTCCCGGCCGTCCGGCGTGTGGAGATCGGCTGGACCTGGTACGCCCGCAGCGTGCAACGCAGTCATGTCAACACCACCTGCAAGCTGCTCATGATGGGTCACGCCTTCGACACCCTGGGCTGTGCGGTGGTGGGCTGGCGCACCGACAACTTCAACTTCGCGTCGCAGCGCGCCATCGAGCGCCTGGGGGCGAAGAAGGACGGCGTGATCCGGGGTCATGCCCTGCGCCGGGACGGCACGGTGCGCGACACGGTGATGTACAGCATGACCGCCGGGGAATGGCCCGAAGCGCGCGCACAGCTGCTGTACCTGCGAAGCCGGCACGCCTGAACGGAGGATCACGATGCTGATCGATTTCTTCTACACGTTGCGCGCGGCCAAGCTGCCCGTGTCGGTCAAGGAGTACCTCACCCTGCTGGAGGCGCTCAAGGCCGACGTCGTCGGACCGACCAACCCGGACGCCTGCAGCATGGACGACTTCTACTACCTGGCGCGCACCGCGCTGGTCAAGGACGAGCGCCACTTCGACAAGTTCGACCGCGCCTTCGCCGCCTACTTCAAGGGCGTGGAGATGATCGCGGACTTCAGCAAGCCCATCCCGGCCGACTGGCTGCGCAAGGAGATGGAGCGCCTCCTGTCCGAGGAGCAGAAGGCCAACGCACCCAAGATGGACTGGGACGAGCTGATGGAGACGCTGAAAAAGCGCCTGGAAGAGCAGAAGGAGCGTCACGAAGGCGGCAGCAAGTGGATCGGGACTGGTGGTACCTCGCCCTTCGGCCACGGCGGTCACAACCCGCAGGGCATCCGCATCGGCGGCAAGGGAGGCAACAAGTCGGCCGTCAAGGTCTGGGACCAGCGGGCCTACCGGGATTACGACGACAACCTGGAGCTGGGCACCCGCAACATCAAGGTCGCACTCAGGCGCCTGCGCAAGTTCGCGCGCGAGGGGAACGAGCTGGAGCTGGACCTGCCCGACACGATCCGTTCGACCGCGGCCAACGCCGGCTGGCTGGACATCAAGATGATTCCGGAGCGGCACAACAACGTGAAGGTGCTGCTGCTGATGGACGTGGGCGGCACCATGGACGAGCACATCGCCAGGGTCGAAGAGCTGTTCTCGGCCGTCAAGAGCGAGTTCAAGCACCTGGAGTTCTATTACTTCCACAACTGCGTCTACGACTTCGTGTGGAAGAACAACCGCCGCCGCTTTGCCGAGAAATTCCCGACCTGGGACATCATCCGCAAGTACAACAAGGACTACAAGCTCATCTTCGTGGGCGACGCCACGATGAGCCCCTACGAGATCCTGCAACCCGGCGGCAGCGTCGAGTACAGCAACGAGGAAGCCGGTGCCGAGTGGCTGCAACGGCTGACACACGCCTACCCGAAGTTCGCCTGGATCAACCCGGAACCGCAAGGCGTGTGGCAGTACCGCCAGAGCATCAGCATCATCCAGCAGCTCATGGGCCAGCGCATGTATCCGCTGACCCTCAAGGGCCTGGAAGATGCCATGCGCATGCTCTCCAAGTGAACCGGGCGGGGGCGTCCGTCGTCATACAATCACGGTCCGGTACGCCGCCATAGTTCAATGGATAGAACGAGCGCCTCCTAAGCGCTAGATACAGGTTCGATTCCTGTTGGTGGTACCACCTGCAGGCGGCACGTTCATCCCGATCACAGGAGACATGCCATGCGCCTGATATCTGCACCCAGCCTGTTGCTGCTTCTGACGCTGGCCGGTGCGCCCACGGTGGCGCTGGCGCAGGCCGCGGTGGTGCAGACGCCCTACCAGCAACCCAAAGCGCTGTTCGACATCTATCTGGACCACCCGGCGAAGATGGGTGCCGCGCTGTACTGGCTGCGTTCCTTTGTGAACCCGCTGATGGAAGCCCCGTACAGCTTCTTCAACGAGGACATGAGCGTCATCGTCGTGCTGCACGGCACCGAGCTGGTGACGGTGGCCCGCAAAAACGAGAGCAAGTATGAGGGCATCGTCCAGCGCATGCGCTTCTACGCCGATCAGGGCGTGAAGTTCAAGGTCTGTGGCCTGGCCCTCAAGGACTACGGCTACACCCCGGCCGACATGCAGCCCTTCGTCGAGGTCACGCCTTCGGCCATGACCGAACTGGTCCACTGGCAGAACCAGGGGTATGGCCTGATCACGCCGGTGGTCACCGACAAGAAGGTGTCGATCGACGAGATCCGCTGAAGTCAGAAACCCAGGCGTTTGGCCGACGACAGCACCATGACGACATCGGTGGTGGCGTTCGAGAAAGGTGTGCCGGGCGCCAGCGCATCGGTGGCTTCGCGGTAGGCGCGACGGTTCACCAGCTCACCCACCTGCCCCGCGACCTGATGGAATCGCTTGTGGCGCTCGATCAGCTCGGAGAAGCTCGGTCGCGACGCAAGGCGCTGGCCCTCCCCATAGATCCACTTGCCCAGCGCACAGCAATCGTCGCGCGACAGCGTGGCCACATCGACCGTGTCATGACCTTCGATGGCGTCGCGCAGCTTGACTTTCCACTGACGATGGGCATCGATGATGCTGTCCACGTCGATGCCTTCCACCATTGACGCGGCGTGTTTCCCATGGCCCGGCAGGCGGAATTCATCGACCTGGGCCGCCATCCGCACCGCGGCCTGCCGCTGTGAAGTGGCAGCAGCGGCCGTTTCTTCCACCAGGGCGGCGTTGGCCTGGGTGTTGCGGTCCAGGTCCTGCACCGCCTGCCCCACCTGTCCGATGCCCATGCTTTGTTCGCGGGTGCCATCGGCCACCTGCTGCAGAAGCTGTCGGACCTGGTCGGCGTGACTGACAATCTCGTTCATGGTCTTGCCGGCGCTCTGCACCACGGCCATGCCACCTTCCACCTCGGTAACGCTGCCGGCAATCAAGCCCTTGATCTCCTTGGCGGCCTCGGCGCTGCGCTGCGCCAGGCTGCGCACCTCGCCCGCGACCACGGCGAAACCGCGTCCCTGCTCACCCGCACGCGCAGCCTCGACGGCCGCATTCAGGGCCAGGATGTTGGTCTGGAAGGCAATGCCGTCGATCACGCCGATGATGTCGTGGATCTTGCGCGACGAATGCTGGATGCGTTCCATAGTCTTCACCACGTCCTGCATGACCTGGCCACCACGCTGGGCCACGGAAGCGTTGTCGACCGCAATTTCCGACGCCTGACGGGCCGACTCGGCGGTGTGAGCCACCGACGAACTGGTCTGCTCCAGCGCCGCGGAGGATTCCTCCAGCGCCGCCGCGGTGGCTTCGGTGCGTGTCGACAGATCCTGCGTGCCGCTGGCAATTTCGACACTGGCCTGCACCACGGTGTCGCTGGCCTCCTGCACCTGACTCACGGTCTGGCGCAGCGAGTCCTGCATGAAGGCGATTTCCCGCATCAGGTCGCTGATCTCGTCCCTGCCGCGTGCGTCGATGTCCTCGCGCAGATCACCCATGGCCACCCGCATCAGGTGACGACGCAGCGACTTGAATCCACCGTGCATGGCCCGGTAGAAGCCCATGGCCAGGAACACGATGAGCACCATGCAGATCGCCACGGCCGCCAGGGCAGACCACAACTCACGCATCAGCCGCTGTTCACGGGCGGCCAGCAAGCCATCGAGTTTGGCCAGACCATCTGTCATGGCGGCGTACTGCTGTCCGAGCGTCTTGTTGGCCTGCTCGATGAAGGCGCGCGCATCGCCCTGAACCGCGTCGGCAGCAGGAACCGTCTGGCGCAGCGTCGAGAGATAGGTGCGGGTTTCGGCCAAGGCAGCAGCCGGAACGGCCACGATGCTGGCACCACGATGCGAGGCAATCTTCTCCAGATCATCCTGAGCCCGATCCAGATCCGCCGCCAGCAGTGCCCGAGCTTCGGTCAGCCGCTGGAAGAGCGCAGATTCGGCCCTTCCAGCGCGCAATGCCGTCCCGGCCAGGCCCCGCAGCTCACCCGTGCGGCGGGTGACGTCCGGCAGACGCTCCAGTGCCAGACTGATCAGGTGATGGGTATCGAGTTCCGGGTCCACCGACAACCCCGAGTGATCCGTCACCACGCCCAGCAATGCCGTGAGATGCTCAGCCAATGCGTTCATGGACGCATAGACCTGCTCTGCGGATGCTGCGGTACTGGTGCGGGAGGCGGCAGCAGACTCCTCCACCCGTGCCCAAGCCGCAGCGGTGCTCAGGTCCTGCCCATGAACCGCCTGCAAGGCCGCGATGCGCTGATGGGCCTGCTCGTACGCCTGCCGGGCGCTGTCGGCCTGCGTACCGGGTTCGCCAAACGCGGCCATGCGGGCTTCGTAGCGCCAACGGTCCGAGGCCTCCATGGCTGACAGGACCGCGCCCGCATAGGCAGCGCCCTGCCGCTCCCGGGCTGTGAACACCAGATCCTCACGCTCTGCCGAGACGAACAGCCCCAGCAGAAAGAGCATGGCCAAGGCGGCCGGCACGGTGGTCAAGGCCATCTTGCCCGGAAACCGGACCCGCTGCATCAGGCGGGCTGCGGGCCGCCAGATTCCCCAATTCACCACCCGCATGCCTTTGCCTGCCACCGCCATCGAACGCTCCAGTATCGTTACTATTTGTTAACGATATCGACTGAAACCTCATGGTCTTGAGGCAAAAAGCAGGGTATCGGCCACCCAGATTTCTGATTTCCTACTACTTTGTCACGAAGGCGTCAGCGCTGACGCAAGGTGCGTGAGAGCAGGATGACCGGCACCAGCCCCACGACCACCAGGGTCAGCGCAGGCAGCGCGGCCTCGCCCAGCCGTTCATCGCGTGCCAGCTGGTAGGCCACGACGGCCAGGGTATCGCTGTTGAACGGCCGCAGCACCAGCGTGGCGGGCAATTCCTTCATCACGTCGACGAACACCAGCAGCGCCGCGGCGGCGGTGGAGCGGCGCAGCAGCGGCCAGTGCACCCGCCTGGCCAAGGCCAGCCCGGTGCTGCCCAGCATGCGGGCGGAATCGTCCAGGCTGACCGGCACGCGCGCGTAGCCGCTCTGGACAGACTGCAGGGCCACCGCCGTGAAGCGCACCAGGTAGGCCCAGACGATCCCGATGGCGGTGGCGGTGATCCAGTAGCCCAGCGAAGAATCCGGCTGCACCGCCTGAACCCAGCCCACCGGCAGGAGCAGGCCGACGACGATCACCGCCCCAGGCACCGCATAACCCAGCCCGGTGAGCTGCACCACGCCCCGCGTGAGCCAGCCCGGCCGCATGCGCAGGGCATAAGCCATGGCCAAGGCCAGCAGCGTGGCCAGCAGTGCGGACAGGCCCGCCAGCCGGACACTGTTGACCGACCATTGCACGAACATGGTCCAGGGCAGTTCGTCCCAGCCGCCCACCAGGGGGCGCACCATGAACGCCACCGGCAGGACAAATCCAGCCAGGATGGGCACCGCACACACCAGCCAGGCCAGCCAGGCCCGACGGCCATGCAGCCGGACAGGCTGGGCCTCGGCGCTGCCCGCCCGTTGCCCCCGCAGGGCGGCAAAGCGCATGCGCTGTTGCGCCCGATGTTCCAGCCACAAAAGCAGGGCGACCAGTGCCAGCAGCATGGTGGCCAGCTGGGCCGCCGCCACCCGGTTGTCCATCACCAGCCAGGCCTTGTAGATCCCGGCCGTGAAGGTCTGGACGCCGAAATAGCTGGCCACACCAAAATCGGCCAGCGTCTCCATCAGCGCCAGGGCCACACCGGCGGCCACGGCCGGCCGGGCCAGCGGCAGCGCGACTTCGCGGATGCGTCGTCCCATGGGAGCGCCCAGCAGCCGGGCGGCCTCCATCAGCTGCGACGCCCGTTCGGCCAGCGCGGTACGGGCCAGCAGGTAGACGTACGGGTACAGCGAGAAGGTGAAGACCCAGACGGCACCGGGCGTGTTGCGGATTTCGGGGAACACGCGTCCCCGGACACCGAAGGCCTCGCGGATCCAGGTCTGCAGCGGACCGCTGAACTGCAGGAAGTCGGTGTAGGCATAGGCCACGACGTAGGCGGGCATGGCCAGGGGCAGCAGCAGCGCCCATTCGAAATGCCGCCGCCCGGGAAAATCGAACAGGGTCACCGCACTGGCGGTGCCCATGCCCACGACCGCGACGCCCGCGGCCACGCTCAGGCACAGGATCAGCGAGGTACCGGTGTAGGCGGGCAGGACCGTGTCGGCCATCTCGCGCAAGACCTGCGCCGATGTGTGATCGAACTGCAGCCACGCCCCGGCCAAGGCCAGCACGGGCAGCACCAGCAGCAGCGCCAGCAGGATCAGCAGCGACTGGAACAGGCGGGCGGGCATGAAAAACGGGCGTGAGACAAGGGCATGAAATGAGAATTGTAGTTATCTACAATGGCAGTTATGTTCCTCGACGTCTCCAAGCTCAGCGTTCGCTACCCCGGACAGGCCCAGGCGGCCGTGGACGATGTCACCCTGGGCCTGCGCGCGGGCGAGATCGGCGTGCTCATCGGGCCGTCGGGCTGCGGCAAGACCACACTGCTTCGCGCGGTCGCCGGACTGGAGCGCGCCAGCGCAGGGCGCATCGTCCTGGGGGGTGAAACGGTCAGTGACGGCCAGCACCACCTGCCCGCGGAGCGCCGGCGCATCGGCATGGTGTTCCAGGACTACGCGCTGTTTCCCCACCTGGATGTCGGCCGCAATGTGGGTTTCGGCATCGCACAGTTGCCGCGCGACCAGCGCGAAGCCCGCATCGCCGAGGTACTTCGCCTGGTGGGACTGGACGGCCTGCAACGGCGCTACCCCCACGAACTCTCGGGCGGTCAGCAGCAGCGCGTGGCGCTGGCGCGCGCACTGGCACCACAACCGCGCCTGCTCCTGCTCGACGAGCCCTTCTCCAACCTCGATGTCGATCTGCGGGAACGCCTGGCGCACGAGGTGCGCGCCATTCTCAAGGCCGCCAACGCCACCGCCCTGTTCGTGACGCACGACCAGCTGGAAGCCTTTGCCATCGGCGACCTGATCGGCGTGATGCACGAGGGCCGACTGCACCAGTGGGATGACGCCTACGCCCTCTACCACCGCCCGGCCACCCGCTTTGTGGCCGAGTTCATCGGGCACGGCGTGTTCGCCCCGGCCCAGATCCGGCTGGATGGTGGCGAGGTCTCGGTGCAGACACCGCTGGGGGCGCTGCAGGACATCGAGGAATGCCCCCTGCCCTCCGCCTACGACTCCGGCCTGTGCGATGTGCTGCTGCGGGCGGATGACATCGTCCACGACGACAACGCGCCGGTGAAGGCACAGATCGTGCGCAAGGCATTCCGTGGTTCTGAGTTCCTCTACACGCTGCGCCTGGGCAGCGGCGAGACCCTGATGACCCACGTGCCGTCCCACCACAACCACGAGGTGGGCGAATGGATCGGCATCCGCGCCGAGGTGGACCACGTGGTCACCTTCGAGCGGGGCGGCAGCCGCAGCGCGCCGCCTGCACCGGGCGTGGCGGTGCGCTGAGACAGGTCTGCTGCCCGCAGGGCAGCGGGTTGCCCTGCTGGGCATCCCGGATGAAAGCGCAGAGGGCTCAGGCGGCGATGCGAAGCTGCGGCGACGAGGCACCCCGGCGGGTTCTGGGCGGAAGCAACTGGGCCAAGGCCCGGCACACGGTCTCCCGTTTGGCATCGACCATCTCGGACAACTCCAGCAACGAGGGCAACGCGTTGCGGACGGCGTCGCTGGCGCCCACCGACTCCTGCTTCAAACCCTGCCACGGCAGCCCGAGCAATCCGAGCAGATGCCCCATGCGCTGCGCCACGCTGCCGGTGCGCAGGTTGACCATGTCCTGGCTCCGGCTCTGCTGCTGGAGCAGGGCCTGGCGCAGCAGGGCCTGACGATGGGCCTCGTCCCGCACCACGACCCGCTCCAGCCGACAGGGGGTGAAGGCCGAGGCAGAGAACTGGTAAGGCATGTCGCACAGGGCCTCCACACCCACCAGATCACCGGGCAACGCCAGCTGCACGGGCAGGCGCAAGGGTCCCGACTCCCGGTCCATGCGCACGACGCCATCCAGTACCCGCCAGACGCCCCCGAAGTCGCCGGACTTGAAGATACCGGCCTGCTCTTCGCAGGCATTCCATTCCACCATCGAACTCGTATTCACCACCCTCTCCTCATCACAAGCTGAACCGTCGGCCCCGCACGGGCGCGTGGAACAGGCGACCTGGGACGCAACCTTGCCTCAGCGAAGGCCTTGCAGATACAGCTTGGTCAGCTGCGCGAACTGCTCGGCACTCAAGGTCTTTCGCAGCTGCTCCACGCATCGGTTGCGACCTTCGAAATGGGCCACCTCGGCCTCGGCAATCTGCGCCATCAAGGCCTCACGATCGGCCTGAGGCCGGTTCTCCAGCATGGCCAGGCGCAACTGGCCGCGCAGGTCGATGATCTTCTTCTGGATCGCCACACGGCCAGGCATGGCCTGCTTGCGGTAGTCGGCCAGCGCCTGGATCTGTTGGTCCGACAACTGCAGGTCGGCCTCGTGCTTCATGGTCAGAGGCATCAGTTCCACGACGGGAATGGCACCGTCGCCGGGAACGCCTTTGGCCAGGCTGTGGCCGGTCGTCAGCGCCAGGGCCAACAGCAGCGTCGATACGCGGGTGAGTCCAATGAATTTCATGCGGTGCTCCTGCTTCGGTGATCGCGGATCAATGCTTGTGGGCACCATGACCCATGTCGTGTTTCATGGGCGCCGGCGCGTTGCCACCACCCAGGGCCGTCACGGGCACCTTGAGTTCCTGGGTGAAGCGCTTCTTGGCGTCATCCTCGAACACCAGGGTCAGGGGCACGGTGTCACCGCCCTTGAGCTGCTGCTTGAGGTCCATCAGCATCACGTGGTAGCCACCGGGCTTGAGCTCCATCGTGCGACCTGCGGCCAGGTCCAGCCCCGGAATCTGGCGCATCTTCATCACGTCCTTCTCCATGGCCATTTCATGGATCTCGACGACGCCGGCCACCGGGGACTGGGCCTCCACCAGACGGGCATTGGCCGACGGGGTCAGGCGCATGAACGCGCCGGTGGCCTTCTGGGTGGACACGGTGCCGCGCACCCAGGCATCCTCCACCTTCACGGTGGTCTGTGCCCAGGCGGCGGTGGTCATGGCCAGCAGGCCGGTGATGATCAGTTTTTTCATGAAGAACTCCTTGGGTTGGTAAAAAAATCAGGCAGACGGCATCGCCAGCAGCTGGCGAATGTCGGCGGCGTAGTCGTCGGCGGTCTGTTCGTGACGCAAGACGACGCGGATGCGCCCCTGCCGGTCAAACAGATAGGACAGCGCGGTGTGGTCCATGGTGTAGCTGCTGCCGGTAGGGACCTTCTTGAAATAGACCCTGAACTCGTCGGCCGCGGCCTTGATCTGGTCGGCGCTGCCCGTCAGCGCCAGAAACGAGGGATGAAAGGACGCCAGGTACTCGCGCAGCAGGTCCGGGGTGTCCCGCTCCGGATCGACCGTGATGAAGATGACCTGCACATCGGTCGCCAGGGGTCCGAGCTGCTGCATCACGGCGGCGGCTCGGGTCAGCGCCGTCGGACAGACGTCCGGGCACTGGACGAAGCCGAAATACAGCATCACCACCTTGCCGCGGAAGTCCGCCAGTGATCGAGCCTGCCCATGAAAGTCGGTCAGGGTAAAGCCGCGCGCGTAGTCGGCGCCGGTGATGTCGATGCCCTTGAAGGACGACCCGCTGCTGATCGGGCCATCACAGGCCATCAGTGACAGGCTGCTGGCGGCCGCCAGGGCCATCAGCAAACGCCTGCGCGACGGCCCGCGTGCCGCACAGGCAGATGCAAAGGGATGAATCGGTGAATGAGGCACGACGCCTCCTGAAACAGGACCAGAAACGGAGCGCCCTCGAAAGGACGCTCCACGGAGGGGTTTCAGGCGGTCAGCGGTGGTGCGCGTGAGTGGGCGCTCGCCCAGACGGTGGCGCCCACGGGGGCGCGGTAGAAGGCCGGGGGGAGATCGGTGGCTCGCTCGCCCAGGACGAACGCGGGAGGATCCACCGGCGGCAGACCCGCGCCAGCCCCATGCAGGGTGCACCAGGGACAGTGCTGGACCGCACTGCTGACGGGCTGCCCGTCGTCGGGCTGGTGATCGGACACCTCGCCGGTATCGGCCTTGACCCACACCATGCCGCTGACGCTGCAGACTTCGAGCCAGTCGGCGCGGTCGGATCCGGCCACCATGGCCTGTGCCAGCGTGGGCGACAGCGCACCTGCCAGCAAGGCCAGGATGGCCAGCCAGGCACCGAAGCGTCGGTACAGGCGCAGGAACGTCATCCCCGCAGTGTAGCAGCGCGTCATCTTTGCGACCACCGGATGCACGCCGCACGACCTAACATTGGCCGATCATTCCTCAGGAGACACCCATGATCACCCTTTGCGGTTTCGCTGCCAGCAACTACTACAACAAGGTCAAGCTCGCCCTGCTCGAAAAGGGCGTGCCGTTCAGCGAGGAGCTGGCCTGGGTCGGCGAGACCGACCTGGCGGCCAGCCCGCTGGGCAAGGTGCCCTATCTCAAGACCGACGAGGGCGCGCTGTGCGAGTCCACCGTCATGCTGGAGTACATCGAGGCCAAGTACCCGCAGCCGGCCCTGCTGCCCGCCGACCCGTTTGCGGCCGCCAAGGTGCGTGAGCTGCTGCGCTACCTGGAACTGCACCTGGAACTGGTGGCACGCAACCTCTACCCTGAGGCCTTTTTCGGCGGCAAGGTCAGCGACAGCGCCAAGGAGAAAACGGCCCAGCAGCTGGAAAAAAACGTCGCTGCCTTTGCGAAGCTGGCCAAGTTCTCACCGTACGTGGCCGGTGACCACTTCACCCTGGCGGACTGCGCCGCCATCGTCCACCTGCCACTGGTCTCGGGAGCCACCAAGATCATCTATGGCCGCGACTTCCTGGCCGATCTGCCGGTGCGCGACTATCTCAAGGCGGTCGGGGAGCGGCCCAGCGTGGTCAAGGTCAATGCCGACCGCAAGACCAACACCGATCTGCTGATGCAGCGCGCACGGGCGGCCAAGGGCTGATACCAGCGGACGACCGCCTGTGGCACCATCGCCACCGCGAACATCCCAGGAGTCGTCGCCCATGGAGACCTATCGCCCCGCCGGCTGGCTGGAAACCCTGGTGGCCGCCGCGCTGCGCACCACCTTGCGCGCCCTGCTCAAGCCCGTGTTCTCGCCCCGCTGGTCCATCGCCTTTCAGCGCCGCTGGCTGTCCGCGCTGGCCCGCATCTCGCTGGTGCCGCGTTCGGTGAGCATCAACCCGGGTGACGCTGGCGGCGTGCCCGGTGAATGGTTGCGTCATGGCGATGTGCCGGCGGTGCACGCCGGCACCCTGCTGTATCTGCATGGCGGTGCCTACTGCGTGGGCAGCCCGGCCACCCATCGCGCGCTCACGGCGCGGCTGGCCCAGGGCACGGGTGTGCCTGTGTTTGCGGCCGACTATCGCCTCGCGCCCGAACATCCGTTCCCGGCGGCGCTGGACGATGCCCTGGCCGCTTACCGGGCCTTGCGCCAGCGGGGACCGGTTGTGGTCGCCGGCGATTCGGCCGGTGGCGGACTGGCCCTGTCGCTGGCCCTGGCCCTTCGTGAGGCGGGTGAGGAGCAGCCCGCCGGACTGCTGCTGCTCTCACCCTGGGCCGACATGGCGCCGGACACGCTGCCGCCAGAGCCACCGGGAGAAGCCATGCTCAGCGCCGCCTGGGCGCAGACCTGTGCCTCGCACTACCTGGGGACCCCGCCCGGCCTCCGAGTCTGGGTGACCTCTCCGCTGAAGGCCGATCTGCGCGACCTGCCACCGGTGCTGATCCAGGCTGGCACCGACGAGATGCTGCACGGCCAGGCGCTGGCCCTGCACCAGGCGCTGCAATCCGCCGGCGTG
>JAJPEW010000070.1 GCA_021166755.1 Hydrogenophaga sp.
CATCGGTGCCGGCCGCATCATGAGCGCCGCCGGCACCGACATCCAGGCCACGCTGATCAATTGCTTCGTGCAGCCGGTGGGCGACTGCATCCAGGGGTTTGACGACGAAGGCTACCCCGGCATCTACGAGGCCCTGCGCGAGGCGGCCGAAACCATGCGCCGCGGCGGTGGTGTGGGCTATGACTTCTCCCGCATTCGCCCCAAGGGCGCCGAGGTCAAGGGCACCCATTCTATGGCCTCGGGCCCGTGCAGCTACATCAATGTGTTCGACCAGAGCTGCTCGACGGTGGAGAGCGCCGGCGCCCGCCGCGGTGCCCAGATGGGCGTGCTGCGCATCGACCACCCCGATGTGCTTGAGTTCATCACCGCCAAGCGCACCCCGGGCCGCTGGAACAACTTCAACGTGTCGGTGGGTGTGCCCGATACCTTCATGGAGGCGCTGGCCAAGGACGACCCGTGGGAGCTGGTGCACAAGGCCCGTCCGGGCGCCAAGCTGATCGACAAGGGCGCCTACCAGCGTGCCGACGGACAGTGGGTTTACCGCACCATCGCCGCGCGCGAGCTGTGGGACACCATCATGAAGTCGGCCTACGACTTCGCCGAGCCGGGCATCCTGTTCCTGGACCACATCAACCAGGACAACAACCTGCGCTACTGCGAAGGCATCGCTGCGACCAACCCCTGTGGCGAACAGCCGCTGCCGTCCTACGGCTGCTGCGACCTGGGTCCGATCATCCTCACCCGCTTCGTGCGCAACCCCTTCGGCTTCGGTGGCATGCCGGCGTTCGACTTCGATGCGTTCGAGCAGGTCGTGGCCACGCAGGTGCGTGCGCTGGACAACGTGCTGGACGTGACCTTCTGGCCGCTGGACCAGCAACGCGAGGAGTCCGCCGCCAAGCGCCGCATCGGCGTGGGCTTTACCGGCATGGGCAACACCCTGGCGATGCTGTGCCTGCGCTACGACCGCGAGCAGGGCCGCGAGATGGCGGCCAAGATCGCCGAGCGCATGCGCAACGCCGCCTACCGCGCGTCCATCGAACTGGCCAAGGAAAAAGGCGCTTTCCCCAAGTTCGACGCCAACGGCTACCTGGCCCCGGGTACCTTTGCCAGCCGCCTGCCGCAGGACATCCAGCAGGCCATCCGTGAGCACGGCATCCGCAACAGCCACCTGCTGTCGATCGCGCCCACGGGCACGGTGAGCCTGGCCTTTGCCGACAACGCCTCCAACGGCATCGAGCCGCCGTTCTCGTGGATGTACCGCCGCAAGAAGCGCGAGGCCGACGGCTCCACCAGCGAGTACGCGGTGGAAGACCATTCCTGGCGCCTGTACCGCGAGCTGGGCGGCGACGTGGACCAGTTGCCCGAGTACTTCGTCAACGCGCTGGCCATGAGCGCCGGCGAGCACATCGGCATGATGGAGGCCGTCCAGCCTTACGTGGACACCGCCATCTCCAAGACCGTCAACGTCCCGGCCGACTACCCGTACGAGGACTTCAAGGGCCTGTATCAGCAGGCCTGGCGCGCCAACCTCAAGGGTCTGGCCACCTACCGTCCCAACAACATCCTGGGCTCGGTGCTGGACACCGGTACCCCGGAGAAAAAGGATGAGCCTGCTCCGGTGATCGCCACGCCGGTGGACCCGATGCGCACGGTGATCGAGAGCCGTCCCAAGGGCGCACTGTCGGCCGTGGCCGACAAGATCGAGTACTGGACCCAGGAAGGCCACAAGACGCTGTACATCGTCGTGTCCTTCCTGCCGGTGCCGACCGCCGATGGCACCGGCATGGTCGAGCGCGCCATCGAGTTCTTCATGCCGGTGGGCCAGAGCGGTGAGTCGCAGCAGTGGACCACGTCCACCATGCGCATCCTGTCGCTGGCCGCGCGTGGCGGCTTCCTGGAGCGTGCGCTGGGCGACATGCGCAAGGTCGCCTGGGACCGTGGTCCGGTTCGCCTGGGCACCTACCAGAAGGCCGATGGCACGCATGTGCCGATGTGGCACGACTCCGAAGTGGCGGCCATCGCGTTCGCGATCCAGAACATTCTGGCGCGCCGTGCCCAGCAGGTCGCGACCTCGGCACCTGTCCACGCCCCGGCCGCGCCGGAGCTCACGGGCATGCCCTCGTCGGTGATGGCGGGCAAGAAGTGTCCCGAGTGCGGCGCGCACGCCATGATTCGCAAGGACGGTTGCGACTACTGCACCTCCTGCGGCCACCTGGGTTCCTGCGGCTGAAAACCATGGTGATGGCGCGCGCGTGATGTCGGGACTCTCCTCGAAGTCCGGCGCCGGCACCTGCCCTGTGGCACCGCCCGCCAACGAGGCGCGTGCGCGTGCCGAGGCGCTGGACAGCCTGCTGCATGCCAAGGCGGCCGAGCTCTGGGGTGGTCTGTCGCCCATCTCGCTGGCCCTGGCGGCGACCGACTGGGCGCTGCATCTGGCCACCCAGCCCGCACAGATGTCGCGCCTGGCCAGCGAGGCGCTGGGCATGGCGACGCACGCCGCCCTGGCCGCGGCCACGCAGAGCCACCTGCCGCGCGACGCCAGCGATCGGCCCGATGACCAGCGCTTCCAGGCCGATGTCTGGCAAGCCTGGCCCTATTCATGGATCGTGCGCAACTACCTGGACGCCGAACGCTGGTGGCGTGACGCCACCGAGCTGCGCGGCATGACGGCCCACCACCGTGATGTCGTCGCCATGTTCGCGCGCCAGTGGCTGGACATGCTCTCGCCGGCCAATGCCGGCCTGGCCAACCCCGAGGTGATGGCGCGCACGCTGGAGACGCGGGGTGACAACCTGCTGGAGGGCTGGTCGCACGCCTTTGACGACTGGCGCCGCCGTCAGGGCCTGGCGCAGATGTTCGATCACGGACAGCGCTTTGAACCCGGCGTGGATGTCGCGGTGAGCCCCGGCCGCGTCGTCCACCGCAACCACCTGGTCGAGTTGATCCAGTACAGCCCGACGACGCCCACCGTGCACGCCGAGCCGGTGTTCATCGTGCCGAGCTGGATCATGAAGTACTACATCCTGGACCTTTCGCCGCACAACTCGATGGTCCGATGGCTGGTGAGTCAGGGGCACACCGTGTTCATGCTCTCCTGGCGCAATCCGGATGAGAACGACGCGCTCCTGGACATGGACGACTACCTGCAGCTGGGTGTGTTCGATGCGCTGGCGGCCATCGGGCAGCGTGTGCCCGGTGAATCCGTGCATGCGGTGGGTTATTGCCTGGGTGGCACGCTGCTGGCCATTGCCGCGGCGGCGCTGGCACGTCCGGGTCAGGTGGCCGCCGCCGAAATGCTGCCGCCACTGGCGTCCGTGAGCCTGCTGGCCGCCGAGACCGACTTCAGCGAACCCGGCGAAATGGGCGTGCTGATCGATGAGAGCCAGATCTCGCTGCTGGAAGACATGATGGCCGAGCGCGGTTATCTGACGGGACGGCAGATGGCCGCGAGTTTCCAGTTTCTGCACTCGCGCGAACTCATCTGGTCGGCCACCCTGCGCGAGCTCTGGATGGGTGAGCCGCTGCGGCCGAACGACCTGATGGCCTGGAACGCCGACACCACGCGCATGCCCGCGGCCATGCACAGCGAGTATCTCCGGCGCCTGTATCTGCACAACGACCTGGCCGAGTCGCGCTACTGCGTGGAAGGTCGGCCGGTGTCGCTGAACGATGTCCACCAGCCGATGTATGTCGTGGGCACCGAGAAGGATCACGTGGCACCCTGGCGCTCGGTCTACAAGCTTCACCGGCTGACCCATGCCGAGATCACCTTCGTGCTGACCAGTGGCGGCCACAACGCCGGCATCGTCAGCGAGCCAGGCCACGCGGGACGTCGCTGGCGTGAGGCGGTGCGCGCGCCGGGCGATCCGTGGCTCTCGCCCGGCGAATGGGAAGCCCAGGCCAGAACGCATGAAGGTTCATGGTGGACCTCCTGGGGCGCATGGCTCAAGGTCCGGGGCAGCGGTCGCGAGGTGCCGGCGGCCAGACGGGCCGTGGGCAAAGGCCTGTGCGCCGCGCCCGGAACCTACGTGCACCAGCGATACGACGACTGATCGCCCAAGAGGCCGCCAGCGGGCTTTCCATCCCCCGCATCAGGGTCTTTGCCTTCTGCGGCATTGACGTTAGATTCACAGAAAGTGAATCAGATCAAGGAGCGGTCGCGCTGCATCGATGACACTGGCCTTGTCCGTTGCGGGTTGCCGTGACGGCCCATTGATGTTCCATGGATGAAACAGCCAGCCTATGAGTAAGCCCATACCGGTGCGGCCGGTCGGAGCACCCGATGCCGCGACCAGGGCCGCGCGCCCGGAACCCGTGCCCACGCCCTGGCGTTGGTCCAACCTGTGGCTGGCGCCGCACCGTCTGGCGTTCTTTTCGGGCATGGTGGTGCTGATGGCCTCCGGTCTCTGGTGGGCCGCGGTGCAGGTCGACCGGGTGACGGGGTGGTTCGGTCTGGGCTATGCGGTTTCGCCCACGCTCACCCACGCGGCCGTCATGACGCTGGGCTTCATGCCTCTGTTCTTCTCGGGCTTCCTGTTCACCGCCGGTCCCAAGTGGCTGGGGGTCGAGGGCCCTGATGCCCGGGTGGTCACCCTGGCGCTGCTGCTGCAGGTGGCGGGCTGGTTGCTCTGGCTGGCGGGTGCCCACTTGGACCTGTCGGTGGCGGTGACCGGCGCGCTGCTGGCCAGCGCCGGCCTGGGGCTTCAGTACCTGCGCTTCTGGCGCCTGCTGCTGGGCAGCCACGTGGAGGACAAGGTTCATGCCACCGTCGTGGCTTTGGGTGGCGCGCTGGGCACCCTGTGCGCCGCCGGTGTGGCGCTGGCCTTGCTGTCCGATGCGGGGCCGGTGGCGCTGGCGCTGGTGCACACCGCGTTGTGGGGCTTCATCGTGGCCACCTATGTGGCGGTCGCGCACCGCATGATCCCGTTCTTTACCTCCGGCGTGCTGCCCATGATCGAGATCTGGCGCCCGTTCTGGGTGCTCTGGCTGATGCTGGGTGCGGCGGTGCTGGAGCTCATCTCGGTCTGGTTGCTGGTGGCCGGCTGGGGCGAGGCGACCGCCTGGCGTGTGGTGCGTGGTGCGCTGGAACTGGCGGCCGGTGGCGTGCTCGTGTGGCTGGCCTGGGTCTGGGGTCTGGTCCAGAGTCTGAAGTTTCGTCTCCTGGCCATGCTGCACCTGGGTTTCCTGTGGTTTGGTCTGTCGCTGATCCTGTCGGGATCGTCCCAGTGGCTGCTGGCGGCCGGTGGCGTACCGACGCTGGGTCTGGGCGCATTGCATGCCCTGACCATGGGCTTCCTCGGCTCGATCCTGCTGGCCATGGTCACGCGGGTCTCCTGCGGGCACAGCGGGCGCGCCCTGGTGGCCGATGCCACGGTGTGGGGCCTGTTCTGGGCCCTGCAGGTGGCGGTGGTGTTGCGCATCGCCGGTGCCCTGCCCTGGGTGGGCGGTATCTGGCTGGCCCTGGCCGCGGCCGTGTGGGCCGTTGTGATGCTGATCTGGGGTGGGCGCCTGCTCAACTGGTACGGCCGTCCCCGGGCCGATGGCCGCCCCGGCTGACCCGCCGCCGGACCTTGAAGGACCCGCACCATGAAGATTCCCCTTTCCTCCATTGGCTCGGCCCTGCCGGGCCACCTGTCACCCGATGCGGGCTTTGAAGCGCCCTTTGACATGCTGACGGCCTGTCATGAACGGGTCCACCGCATGCTGCGCCTGCTGGATCGCCTGCAGCAGCACCTGGCCGACCGGGGGTGGGACAGCCAGGCGGCCGATGCCGCGCGCGATGTGATGCGTTACTTCGACCAGGCCGCCCCGCTGCATCACGAGGACGAGGAACGGCATGTGTTCCCTGCGTTGCTGGCGCGTGGCACGGAGACACAGCGGTCCGCGGTTCGCCGCTTGCAGGCCGACCATGAGGCCATGGCGCAGGCCTGGCCCCGTGCCCGTGCGCTGTTGCTGGGCGTGCGGGACGCGGGCGCGCGCGAACACTGGCAGCCCTGGGATGACCAGGCCCTGCAGGTCCTGGCCGATTTCAGCGGCCGCTACGACGAGCACATCCGTCTGGAAGAAGAACTGGTCTACCCGGCGGCGCAGACCGTGCTGGACGAGCCTTCATTGTCCGCCATGGGTGCCGATATGCAACAAAGGCGCACCTTGCGCTGAGCCAGCCTGTCGTACATCATGCGGACGACAGGTCGGGTCGGGCCAGACTCGCTGCCTTCAGGAGGATCTGCATACCCATGACAGAGGAACAGGCCACCGCTTTGGTCGACGGTGTCGGTGCGCCGGGAAGGCCGGCTTGGGACGCCCGTCTGGAGACAGGCGTGCCGACCATCGACCTGCAGCACCGCATCCTGTTTGAACTCATGCAGCGCATCCCCAGCGGCGATGAGCGGGGCCTGAGCCCGGACCTTCGAGACCTGTTGCTGCAGTTGCGATCCTATGCCGACTACCACTTCCGCTATGAGGAAGACTGGATACGGGTGAACGCCAGCACCGCCCGGATGGCCGAGGGTCACCAGCACCTGCATGCCGCCTTTGCGCAACGGCTCGATCAGCTGGAGGCCGACCTGGTGGGGGGCCGCCTGAAGTCGGCGGCGCTCCACGATTTCCTGCGTCGCTGGCTGATCGATCACATCGTCCGGCAGGACCTGCCGATGATCAGCGCGCTGCGCCAACGTTCCCCGTCGCTTTTTCCCTGAAAAGCCCGTCAGGCCGCGTCGGGCTGGCGCGCGGGGGCCGCTGCCTGGAACGCGGGCAGGACCATGCAGGCCTGCTCCACGCCGGCGATCAGCGGCCAGCGCGAGAGGTCGACCTGGAAGCGGCGTGCGCTTTCGATCTGCGGGATCAGGTACACATCGGCGATGGTCGGCGTGTGGCCAAAGCTGAACGCACCACGCTGGGTGTCTGCGGCCAGCAGGGCTTCGTAGGCGTCGAAGCCGGCGCTGATCCACGTGCCGCACCAGGCGTTGATCGCGGCCTCGTCGGCGCCGAAGCTCTTGCGCAGGGTTTCGAGGATGCGGCGGTTGTTGATCGGGTGGATGTCGCAACCGACGATGGCCGCCAAGGCGCGCACCCGGGCGCGGCCGTCCGCATCCTGCGGCAGCAGCGCGGGCGAGGGGTACTTCTCCTCCAGCCATTCGATGATGGCCGGCGACTGGATCAGCACCTGCTCGCCGGTGTCCAGGGCGGGCACCAGCTGCTGCGGGTTGACGGCCTTGAAGGCCTCGGTCAGGTGCGCTTCCTTGCCCAGGTGCACCGCGACGTACTCATAGCTCAGACCCTTGAGGTTGAGCGCGATGCGCGTGCGGTGCGAAGTACCGCTGCGCCAGAAGTTGTGCAGCTTCATCGGGCTCACTCGGGCTGGCCGACGGTCAGCGCGATCTCGGCCACGCCGTCAACGCGACCGGTGATCCGATCGCCGGGCACCACGGCGCCCACGCCTTCGGGCGTGCCGGTGTAGATCAGGTCGCCGGGTTGCAGGTGGTAGTAGGTCGACAGATCGGCGATGATTTCGCGGATGTTCCAGATCAGCTTGTCCACGTTGGACGACTGCTTGGTGGCACCGTTCACTTCCAGCGCGATCGCGCCGTTCTCGATGACCTGGCCTTCCATCGGCACGATCTCGGAGCAGACCGATCCTTCCTCGATGTCCTTGCCGGTGTCCCACGGACGGCCCTTGTCGCGCGCGATCAGCTGCAGGTCGCGGCGGGTCATGTCCAGACCGGCGGCGTAGCCGTAGATCAGTTCATGGGCCTGGTCTTCGCTCACGCGGAAACCGGGCTTGCCGATGGCCAGCACCAGTTCCATCTCGTAGTGGTAGTTGGCGGTGCGCGGCGGGTAGGCCACGGTGGCGCCGCTTTCCACCAGGGTCTGCGGCGACTTGGTGAAGTAGAACGCCTGCTCGACGCTCTTGTCGACCGGGCGGCCCATCTCGACGGCGTGCGCATGGTAGTTGCGGCCGACGCAGAAGATGCGGTTGATGGGGAAGCGCTCGGCCCGCCCACGGATGGGCAGCGACGGGACGGCGGGCGGGGAGAAGAGGTACTGGGTCATCTGGAAGTCTCTGGAGGGCTTATCGGGTTTCGTAGACACCGAGTTTTCTGTGAAGGGGGGATTCGTCGGCGATGAAGACGAAGGCGGGCTGGTCGGCCGAGCGGTTCTTCAGCGTGACGGGTTCGTAGCCGGGCGCGCAGCAGGTGTCGGCCTCGACCAGACCGAAGGTCTTGCCGCAGGTGGACACATCCACACCGCCTTCGATCAGGTGGAACACCTGCGAGGGCGAGCGCGCCGGCAGGTTCAGCGTCTGGCCAGGCTTGAGCATCAGCGCGTAGAAGCCCAGGATGTTCTCGGCGTCATCACCGGTTTCCGGGTTCACGTAAGTGACCTGCACGCACTCCAGGTCGGGCTGGTTCTCGGCCATGGACACCAGCGCGGCGCGGGCGTCCACCCAGGGGTAACGCAGCATGGGATAGCGCTTGTCGCTGCGGCTGAACACCTGCGTGGGCACCACGCCGGCGCGGGTCCAGGCTCGGTCGCCGCTGCCCTGCTTGACGGTCTGGCGCGTGCCGTTGATGTGGTAGCTGGCCTCCATGTAATAGACCAGCGGCAGGTCCAGCACGTCCAGCCAGACCACCGGGTCCTTGCCGTCGTGGCCGTGCTCGTGCCACAGGCCGGTGGGCGTGAGGATCAGGTCGCCGCGGCTCATGGGGCACTTCTCGCCATCGACCGTGGTGTAGGCGCCTTCGCCTTCGACGATCATGCGCACCGCATTGGGCGTGTGGCGGTGGCTGGGCGCCCATTCGCCGGGCAGCAGCAGCTGCATGCCCAGGTACATGGCGGGGCTGGCCTTCATGTTCTCCAGGCCGTGACCGGGGTTGGCCAGCACCAGCACGCGGCGCTCGGCCTTCTCGATGGGCGTGAGTTCACCGGCCTTGAGCAGCAGCGGTTTGAGCGTGGCGTAGGGCCAGTGGGTGGCCTGCGTGGCGCGCGTGGGCACGCCCGGCGGCAGCACCGCGCGCAGGCTGGGCCACAGCGGCACCAGGTTCAGCTTCGTGAGGTCGTCGCGGTAGTCCTGCGGCAGGTCTTCCAGGCGTCCGAGTTCGTGGCTCATATTTTGTCTCCTCGGGTTCAGGCTTGATTCAGGCAGTTGTTGACGTTCCAGCCGTACAGCCATTCCATCGCGTCATAGAAACGCTCCTGGCTGCGGCCCTTCCACAGGCTGTTGCGCACCAGGCGCTCGACGCCAGCGGCGTGGTACAGGCGGCCCATCTCACGGCCCGACAGCACGATGCGCGCGGTGCGGGTCACGCGGTTCTTCTGGTAGAGCGCCAGTGCAGCGTCCCAGTCCTTGTTGGTCACGCGCAGGGCTTCGCCCAGCGTCACGGCGTCTTCCATGGCCATGCAGGCACCCTGCGCCATGTACTGCGTGGTCGGGTGAGCGGCGTCGCCCAGGATGGTGGCGCGGCCGAACACCCAGGTGTCGATCGGTTCACGGTCCGCCGTGGCCCAGCGCTTCCAGCTCTTGGGCAGCTCGATCAGCTGGCGCGCCTTGGGGCTGATGCCCTGGAAGTAGCTCTCGACCTCTTCCTTGCTGCCGTCGGTGACGCCCCAGGTTTCCTGCTGGCGGCTGTGGAAGGTCACCACCACGTTGTATTGCTCGCCGCCGCGCAGCGGGTAGTGCACCAGGTGGCACTTGGGGCCGGCCCACAGGCTGGCCGCGTTCCACTTCAGATCGTCCGGGAAGTCGGCCTTGTCGACCACGGCACGGTAGACCACATGCCCGGTCACGCGCGGTGGATCGTTCACGTGCTGCGTACGCACCACCGACTTGCCGCCGTCGGCGCCGATCAGCGCCTGGCCCACCCAGCGCTTGCCGTTCTGGTCGATGGCGGTGACGGTCCTGGTGGTCTCGTCCTGCTCGATCTTTTCGATGCGGGTGTTGGTGAAGAACTCGACGCGGCCGGTTTCCACCGCGCCTTCGAGCAGCGAGCCGTGGATGTCGGCGCGGTGGATCACCGCGTAGGGGTTGCCGAAGCGCTTTCGGAAGGCCTCGCCAGTCTCGATGCGGCCGACCAGGGTCTCGTCGATCGCGTCGTGCATGCACATGTAGTCGGTGTAGACCGCACGGCCGCGTGCCTTGTCGCCCACACCCAGTGCGTCGAAGGCGTGGAAGGCGTTGGGGCCGAGCTGGATGCCGGCGCCGATCTCGCCGATCTCCGGCGCCTGCTCGAACACCTGCACGTTGAAACCCTGGCGCACCAGGGCGAGAGCGGCGGCCAGACCGCCGATGCCGCCGCCCGAGACCAGGACGGGCAGATCCGAATTCGATTGACTCATGGAGAGGTCTCCGGTGAACGAATGATTGACAGCATACAAATAATCAGTACGCTTACGATTAGTGTAGTGCTAACATGACTTTTCTCAAAATCAGGGTTTCCCCTGACCCTTTGGACTTCGCCACCGCTATGCATACCCCCGAGACCGTGGTCGGTATCGATATCGACCTTCAGCCAGGCCATGCCATTCGCCGTCTCCACCAGATTTCGGTGGGGGTGTTCCTGCAGGAGATGGGCGATCTGGGCATCACGCCGGTGCAGTACGCAGCCCTGCAGGTGGTGGCCAACCAACCGGGTATCGATCAGCGTACGCTGGCGCGCACCATTGCGCTGGACGCCTCGACGACCGGTGGGGTGGTCGACCGGCTCGAAGCCCGCGGCTGGCTGGAGCGGCGCACCGCCCGGGAAGACCGCCGCACGCGCCAGTTGCACATCACCCCGGCGGGCCTGGACGGGCTGGCTCAGGCCGTGCCCGCCATGTTGCGCGCCCAGGAGCAGATCCTGGCGCCCCTGAGCCCGGCGCAGCGCCAGCAATTCATGTCCTTGCTCAATACCCTGGTCACCGAGAACAATGAACTCAGCCGGGCACCCAGTGAACTGACGGGCAAGCCGAGCACTGCGGCGGTCTGACCATGCCGGCTCCCACCTTGTCTCACCTGCGTCCGGGTTACCGCGCCATTGTGGTGGGTGCCACCGGCGCCATCGGCTCGGCCTGGGTGGACGCGCTGAAGACCGACCCCCGCTGCGCCGAGGTGATCGCCATCTCACGCCACAGTCAGCCCGCGCTGGATCTCCTGAACGAGGCGTCCATCGTCGACTGCTCGCGCTGGTTGGCCACGCAGGCCCCGCTCCACCTGGTGGTGGACGCCACGGGCGCGCTCACGATCAACGGACGGGGCCCCGAAAAGCGCCTGGATGAGCTGGAGCCGCAGGGCCTGCTGGACGCCGTGCACCTCAACGCCGTGGGGCCGGCGGTACTGATGCGGCACTTCCTGCCCCGGATGGCCACTGGCGAACGGGTGATCTGGGCCAAGCTGTCGGCGCGGGTGGGCAGCATCGAGGACAACCGCAAGGGTGGCTGGTACGGCTACCGGGCGGCCAAGGCGGCGCTCAACCAGCTGCTGCAGACCGCTGCCATCGAGGCCGCCCGCCGGCGCCCCGAGATGGTGGTGGCCGCCCTGCAGCCCGGGACCGTGCGCTCTGCCCTCAGTCGCCCCTTCGTGGGTGACCAGGCCAAGGACGCTGCCGAATCGGTGCAGCGGCTGATGGGGGTGATTGACGCGCTGCCGGCCACCGGCCGGGCCCATTTCGTGGATCACCAGGGGGAGCCCATCCCCTGGTGAGCATCTCAGATCGGCGGCTGACGCAGGGTCAGGGCGTGCGCCTTGAGGTCTTCCAGGCTCACATAGTCCAGTGCCTTCTGGTGCGTGGCTTCCAGGTGCACCGGCGGGGCCACGCCGGCCTCCAGCGCCTCCTTCCAGCGCAAGGCGCACAGGCACCAGCGGTCGCCGGGCTTGAGACCCGGGAACCGGTACTCCGGCCGCGGGGTGATCAGGTCGTTGCCCCGCGTCATCGAAAACGCCAGGAAATCGGCTGTC
>JAJPEW010000140.1 GCA_021166755.1 Hydrogenophaga sp.
GCCTCGTAGATGCCGGGGTAACCTTCGTCGTCGAAACCCTGGATACAGTCACCCACCGGCTGCACAAAGCAGTTGATCAGCGTGGCCTGGATGTCGGTCCCGGCGGCGCTCATGATGCGGCCGGCACCGATGGCGCCAGCGTGCAGGTTGGCCAGGAACTTCTGCTCCCACTCGGCCCGGATGTCTTCCTTTTCGACCGAGGCCAGCGCCCGCGCCACCCGGCGGTACAGGTCCTCGACGCCGGTTTCCCCCTCCTTGAGGTATTTCTCGGCCAGCACGTCCTGGCTGATGGGTTGGGTGTGGGTGAGGTCCTGGGCACGCAAGGCGGTGTCTCGTTTCATGGCAATGAAGGTGTCGAAAAACGCAGAAAAAATCAGGCCGCGGCGGGACGAGGTCCAGCCAGCAGCCATTGGAGGAGGTCGCGGACCGGACGGATGTCGCTGCCGAAAGGCAGGCGGCCGGCACCGCGGAAGAACAGGCCTCGCCGCTGGTCGCCGTCGAAGGCGTGTCCGAGTTGCTGGTCGATGCAGAACTGGCCCATGTCGGCCTTCCCATCGCGCAGCCCGCAATGGGCGAGGCAGTCAAACGCCATGTTACACCGGTTCTTGGCATGGGCCACGGCCTTGAGCTTCGGTTCGATGCGCAGGTACTTGTCCAGCCAGGGCGTGCGCACGGCGCGGGCCGGCAAGCCCGCGACACTGATGAATTCGACAATGTCTTCGGGCTTGGCACCCGCCAGCACCTGCTTGAAGGCCGGGTCGGCGTCGCATTCCTCGGTCACGGCAAACGCGGTGCCCAGCTGGACGGCGGTGGCGCCCAGGTCCTGCAGGCGCTGGATGTCATCGTGCGAACTCACGCCGCCGGCGGCGATGAGGGGAATGTCGCGCTCGAAACCGGCGTCCTTGAGGAACTGGCGCACCGCCGGCAGCACGTTCTCGAAGTCAAACCGGGTGTCCTGCAGGTCGGCCACCTTGGCCGCGCCCAGGTGACCGCCGGCCAGGCGGGGGTGCTCGATGACGATGGCATCGGGCAGGCGCCCCTTCTTTTCCCACTTCTTGACCACCAGCTGCACGCCCCGGGCATCCGACAGGATCGGGATGAGGGCGGTTTTCGGGTGGTCCTTGGCGATCTCGGGCAAGTCCAGTGGCAGGCCGGCGCCCACCACGATGGCATCGGCTCCACTGGCCAGGGCCTGGCGCACATAGGCCTCGTACGCCGAGAGGGCCTTCATCACGTTGACCGCGATCAGCCCCTGCCCTTGAGAGGTCTCTTTGGCGCGGCGGATTTCACGGTCCAGGGCCACGAGGTTGGCGGCGTCGATGCGCTCTCGGGCGTCGGGTTCCTTCTCCAGATGCCCAGTCTCTGCCATGAGATCCGGGTGCAGGCGGCGCAGGTCAACCGAGGACACGGTGCCGATGCCGCCGTGGCGGGCCACCGCACCGGCCAGGCCGCCGGCCGACACACCCACGCCCATGCCACCCTGCACCACGGGAATGAGTTCGCGTCCGCCCAGGCGCCAGGTGCGCAGGCCCGTCTGGCGGGCAAGGTCCAGCAACCAGGTCACCGGGTTGGGGATCGCTTCGGCGGCCGAGCGGGCGGAGGCAAGCAGGTCTTGAGAAATCATGAGGCAAGTCCAGAAACCCCGGACGGGGATCGCCGGGCAAATGGGGGGAGCCTAGCGACGCAATCCGCCACGGTCCTTGTTCTGCATCAAATCTGCACGCCATCCCCCTGTCTGCAAAAGGGTTGTCTGTCAGCACTTGCCATGATTTGAAAAGAAATTTCAGGTAGCAAGTGCTCACATTGATCAAATCGGGGCGACGACCGGTGTGCCCCGGTGCCACGCTGTCGCCCGTGCGCAGACACCAGGCACCCCCTTGCCCACAATGGCCCGCATGGACTTCACGCACAGCCCCCAGGCCCAGGCCCTGCAGCAGCGCCTGCAGAACTTCATGCAACGCTATGTCCTGCCGCACAACCCGGCCTGGCACCAGTCGGTACTGGACGGCACTTGGCCGCCGCCCTTTCTGGAGGACCTCAAGACCCTGGCGCGCGAGGAAGGGCTGTGGAACCTGTTCCTGCCCGGGCTGCGACCGGATGAGCCCGGCACCCGGCTGTCCAACCTGGACTACGCCCCGCTGGCCGAGACCATGGGCCGGCTGCACTGGGCATCCGAGGTGTTCAACTGCAGCGCCCCCGACACCGGCAACATGGAGTTGCTGCACCGCTTTGCCTCGGCCGCGCAACGCGAGCGCTGGCTGATGCCGCTGCTGGAGGGCCGCATCCGCTCGGCCTTCGCCATGTCCGAACCCGACGTCGCTTCGTCGGACCCGACCAACCTGCAGACCACGGTGCGGCGCGACGGTGATGTCCTCGTGCTCAATGGCCGCAAGTGGTTCATCACCGGCGTGGCCGACCCGCGCTGCCGCTTCCTCATCGTGATGGCGCGCCATGCGGCCGATGGCGACGCCCCGGCGGACGAGAGCGATCGTCATCACCAGCACAGCATGGT
>JAJPEW010000170.1 GCA_021166755.1 Hydrogenophaga sp.
CAGTCGCACGGCCGAGTCGGTCTTGTTGATGTGCTGACCGCCAGCGCCGCTGGCCCGGTAGGTGTCCACCCGCACGTCGGCCGGATTGATGTCGATCTCGATCGAGTCGTCGATCTCGGGGTACACGAACACCGAGGCGAAGGACGTGTGCCGGCCGCCCGAGCTGTCGAACGGGCTCTTGCGCACCAAGCGGTGCACACCGGTCTCTGTGCGCAGCAGGCCGAACGCGTACTCGCCCTCGATCTTGATGGTCGCGCTCTTGATGCCCGCGGTGTCGCCCGGGGTCTCGTCCTCGACGGTCGTCTTGAACCCCTTGCGCTCGGCATAGCGCAGGTACTGGCGCAGCAGCATGCTGGCCCAGTCGCAGGCCTCGGTGCCGCCGGCGCCGGCCTGGATGTCCAGGAAGCAGTTCAGCGGGTCGGCCGGCTTGTTGAACATGCGCCGGAACTCCAGCTTCTCGACCTCGGCCTGGATGCCTGCGCATTCGCCTTCAATGGTCTCCAGCCCGGCATCGTCACCGTCGGCCTCGGACATCTCGAACAGCTCGGTGTTGTCGGACAGCTCGTTGGTCAGGCGGTCCAGCACCACCACCACGTCTTCCAGCGTCTTCTTTTCCTTGCCCAGTTCCTGGGCCCGCTTGGGGTTGTCCCAGACGGTGGGGTCTTCCAGCGCGCTCGTGACTTCCGACAGCTTCAGGGCTTTGGCATCGTAGTCAAAGATACCTCCGGAGCTCGACCACCCGGGCGCTCAGGTCGGTCAGCAGGTTTCGGATGGCGTTGGTGCGTTCGGCTTCCATGGCAGATTCTCTCGGTCAGGCGCGTCGGACGCGCAAGGGCAGGCCGCTGCGGATCGCGCAGCGGGCAAAACCCCCATTTTCTCATGCCAGGAAGGTTTCGATCAGCCGTGCCAGCGCCTGGGGCTGATCGTGGTGCAGCATGTGGCCCGCGTCGTCGAGATGGGCCTCTCTCAGGGCGGGCACCACCTTCAGGCGCTGGCGGTACTCCTCCAGCGTGTAGCGGCCTTTCCACCACTGGCCCAGGCTGTCGTCGCTCGCGGTCACCGACAGCAGGGGGGCGGTGATGCGGGCGAACACCTCCTGCACCTCGTCCAGGCGGTACAGCTGTGCATTGACCACCTTGTGCGCGGGGTCTCCCAGGATGCGCCACTGGCCCTGATCGTCCGGTTGTGCCCATTCGCCCGCCAGCCAGCGGGCCTTGTCCTCGGTCAACCGGGGGTTGGTCTTCATCAGGCGCCGGGCCACACCGTCCAGGCTGTCGTAGGCCTTGAGGTCCATGTCCCCACGGCGCAGCGCCTTGAGCTCATCGAGCCACTGGGCGTAGCGTCCGGGTGCCTGGGCGGGGCGCGTGGCGGGCATGCCGAACCCCTCCAGATTCACCAGACGCCGGATCCGTTGGGGACGCACGCCGGCGTACACCATCACCACATTGCCCCCCATGCTGTGGCCCACCAGATCGATCGGCTGATCGGCAGCGTAATGGTCGAGCAGGGCGTCCAGGTCCGCCAGGTAGTCGGGGAACCAGTAGTTGTCAGTGGCCGGTCCCCGGGTCAGGCCAAAACCACGCCAGTCCGGCGCGATGATGTGCCGGTCCTCGCCCAGGGCATCGACCATGAACTGCCAGGAGGCGGCCACGTCCATCCAGCCATGCACCAGCACCAGGGGAGGGCGGTCGGGCGAAGGCTCGCCCCAGACGCGTACGTGATAGTCCAGATGCCGGATCGGGATGAATTCGCTGCGGGAAGGCCGTCGGGCTTGATACATTCGGGAAGTCAATTCAGAGAAAACCGACAGCATAAGGAGATGAGCCATGGCCCGGCGTCAAGGCAGTGACACGACACCGCAAATTGCGCAGCCGGGCAGCATCGGCTACCACGACGTTCTCCACCGGGGTTTCCGGTGGAAGGTGCCGTCGCGTTTCAACATGGCCGAGGTATGCATGCGCCGCTGGGCGCGGGATCCGCAGGTTGCCCGCCTGCCGGCGGTGCTGGCCTGCGCCCCTGAGCAGGAAGACCGGTCGCACACCTACGCCGAGCTGTTCGAGCAGGCCTGCCGCCTGTCCAATGTGCTGCAGGCCCTGGGCGTCCAGCGGGGTGACCGGGTGGCCATCGTCATGCCACAGCGTTTCGAGACCGCCGTGGCCTACATGGCCGTGCTCCAGATGGGTGCGGTCGGCATGCCGCTGTCTCAGCTGTTCGGCCCCGATGCGCTGGAGTACCGGCTGCACGACAGCGAGGCCGTGGTGGCGCTGTGCGACGCCAGTACCCTGGCGGCAGTGCAGTCGGTCAGCGCCAGCTGTCCTGCCCTGCATTCCGTCATTGCGGTGGGGGCATCCGCCGATGACCGGCACGTCCTGCACTGGGAAGATGTCATCCGGCAGGCGCCGTCGTCGTTCCGCCTGGTCGAGACGCATGCCGACGAACCGGCGGTGCTGATCTACACCAGCGGCACCACCGGCAACCCCAAGGGGGCGCTGATTCCCCATCGGGCCCTCATCGGCAACCTCACGGGCTTTGTCTGCAGCCAGAACTGGTTCGGTTTCGATCCTTTCGACGCGTCGGTGCGCTCGCAGGCGGTGTTCTGGTCACCCGCGGACTGGGCCTGGACGGGGGGCCTGATGGATGCCTTGCTGCCCACGCTGTACTTCGGCCGTCCCATCGTGGCCTGGAACGGGCGTTTCAGCCCCCAGACCGCCTTTGAACTCCTGCAGCGGCATGGGGTGACCCACACCTTCCTGTTCCCGACCGCGCTCAAGGCGATGATGAAGGCCTGCCCGCACCCTCGCCAGACCTACCGGTTGAACCTGCAGGCCATCATGAGCGCCGGGGAGGCGGTGGGGGATGCCGTGTTTGCCTACTGCCAGCAGGAATTGGGTGTCACGGTCAACGAGATGTTCGGCCAGACCGAAATCAACTACGTGGTCGGCAATTGCGCGCGGCTCTACCCGGCGCGGCCCGGCAGCATGGGCAAGGGCTATCCGGGACACCGTGTGGCCGTCATCGACGAGGACGGGAACGAATGCCCGGTGGGTGTGCCGGGCGACGTGGCGGTGCACCGCAAGGACGTGCATGGCCAGCCTGACCCCATCTTTTTCCTCGGTTACTGGAAGAATGAGGCCGCCACCCGCGCCAAGTACACCGGTGATCTGGCGGACAGCTGGTGCCGGACCGGTGATCTGGCGGTGCGCGACGCCGACGGCTACCTCTGGTACCAGGGTCGCAGCGACGATGTGTTCAAGGCCGCCGGTTACCGCATCGGTCCCAGCGAGATCGAGAACTGCCTGGTCAAGCACCCGGCCGTGGCCAACGCGGCCGTGGTGCCCAAGCCTGACGAGGAGCGCGGCGCGGTCGTCAAGGCCTATGTGGTATTGGCGCAGGAGTACCTGCAAGCGGCGCCGGGTCGCCGTCTGGGTGACGCCGCCTTCGAGGCCGCGCTGACGGCCGAGCTTCAGCGCCACGTCAAGGGGCAGCTGGCCCCCTACGAATACCCCAAGGAAATCGAATATGTCGATGCCTTGCCCATGACCACCACCGGCAAGGTGCAGCGCCGGGTGCTGCGCCTGCAGGAGGAACAGCGCTTTCGCGACCGGCAGGCCCGCGCCTGATGGCGTGGGTCATTCCCTTTGTTTTCAGACAGATGCTCATGAACGACATGCAACTCACCCGCCTTGGCTCATCCACGCTTCAAGTCACGCCCATCTGCCTGGGCACGATGACCTTTGGCGAACAGGTCCACGAGGCCGATGCCCACGCCATCCTGGATCGATCCCTGGAGCGCGGTGTCAACTTCATCGACACCGCCGAGATGTACGCTGTGCCTGCACGGGCCGAAACCTGCGGCGCCACCGAAACCATCATTGGCAACTGGTTCGCGCGCCGACCAGCTGCGCGCCAGAAGCTGGTGCTGGCCACCAAGGTGGCCGGGCCTTCGCGGGGCATGCCGTGGATCCGGGGCGAGCAGTCCGGCCTGACCAAGGCCGAGATCGTCGCGGCCTGCGAGGGCAGTCTGCGCCGCCTGCAGACGGATGTCATCGACCTCTACCAGATTCACTGGCCCGCCCGCAACGTGCCGGCTTTCGGCGCTTTGTATTTCGACCCGTCCAAGGACAAGGATTGCGCGTCCATCCACGAGCAGCTCGAAGCCATGGACCAGCTGGTGCGCCAGGGCAAGGTCAAGGCCATCGGCCTGTCCAACGAATCCCCGTATGGTGTGCATGAGTTCGTGCGACTGGCCGAACAGCATGGCCTGCCGCGCGTGGCCACGGTGCAGAACCCCTATTGCCTGATCAACCGCAGTTACGAGAACGGCCTGGACGAGACCTGCCACCGGCTGGACGTGGGCCTGCTGGCGTATTCCCCGCTGGGCTTCGGGCTGCTGACCGGCAAGTACGACGAGACCGGGCTGGTGGGCGACCACGGTCGCATGGCGCTGTACGAGTCGATGCGCAAGCAGCGCTGGGGCCGTCCGGAGTCGCTGGCCGCCGCTCGCCGGTACAACGCGCTGGCGCGCGAGCATGGCCTGACGCCGTCGCAACTCGCGCTGGCCTTCTGCTATCGCAACTGGCGCGTGGCCAGCACCATCATCGGTGTGACATCGGTGGCGCAACTGGACGAGTGCCTGGACGCCTGGAGCGTGTCACTGTCGCCCGAGCTGCTGACGGCCATCGACGCGATCCGCTGGGAAGTGCGCGATCCTGCCCAGTGATGGCCAAGAAGTCGCATGTATCGGAGACGCCCGCCACTGCCTGGCTCAAGGCGCACGGCGTGGTGTTCACCGAGCATCCTTATGAGTACCTGGAGCATGGCGGTGCCCAGCACAGCGCGGCCGTGCTCGGCTTTGATCCGTACGCGGTGGTCAAGACCCTGATCATGCAGGACGAGGCGGCCAAGCCGCTGGCCATCCTCATGCATGGCAACCGGACGGTTTCAACCAAGAACCTGGCGCGTCAGATCGGCGCCAAGTCGGTCGAGCCCTGCAAGCCCGAGGTGGCCAACCGCCACAGCGGCTACCTGGTGGGCGGGACTTCGCCCTTCGGTTTGAAGCGGGCCATGCCGGTCTACGTCGAAGACACCGTGCTGAGCATGCCCCGCATCTGGATCAACGGCGGGCGGCGCGGCTTTCTGGTGGGCATCGATCCGGCGGCGCTCGCCCACCCGCTGGGTGCCCGGCCGGTGCAATGCGCGCTGGCAGAATAGTGGCCCTTGATTCACCGAGGATCCGTCTTGGAACAAGCCTATCCCTTCATCGCGGTGGTGCTGGCCTACCTGGCCGGTTCGCTGTCCTTTGCCGTCGTCGTCAGTCGCCTCATGGGCCTGGCCGACCCCCGCACCTACGGCAGCAAGAACCCGGGCGCCACCAACGTGCTGCGCTCGGGCAGCAAGGCGGCGGCCATCGTGACGCTGCTGCTGGACGCCTTCAAGGGCTGGCTGCCCGTCGTCATCGTCAAGTGGTGGGGTGAGCGCTGGGGGCTGGGCGATGGCACTGTTGCCCTCGTCGGACTGGCGGCTTTCCTGGGCCATCTCTGGCCGGTGTTCTTCCGTTTCCAGGGCGGCAAAGGCGTGGCCACGGCAGCTGGCGTCATTCTGGCCTTCAATCCCTGGCTGGGACTGGCCTCACTGCTGACCTGGGTCGTCATGGCCGTGTTCTTCCGGTATTCCTCGCTCGCCTCGATCGTCACAGCAGTCTTTGCGCCGGCCTACTACCTGTTTGGCCATGGTGTGGCCTGGACGGCCCCCCGGGCACTGGTCATCAGCCTGGCCGTCATGGGTGTCCTGCTGGTCTGGCGACACGCTGAAAACATCAACCGCCTGCTGGCGGGTACCGAAAGCAAGATCGGATCGAAGAAGAAGCCCTCATGAGCGCCAACGACATCACCCGCATCGGCATGGCCGCCCGCTACAGCGAGGCCGCCGTCTTCAATGGCATCGTCTATCTGGCCGGCATGGTGCCGGAGCGCGGCGATGTCGACATCAAGGGGCAGACCGAGGACGTGCTCGCCCAGGTGGAGCAACGCCTGAAGGAGTGCGGCAGCGACAAGTCGCGCATCCTGCGCGCCCAGATCTACCTGACCGACATCCGCGAAATCGGCCTCATGAACGAGGTCTGGGATGCCTGGGTGGTCCCCGGTGCCGCACCGCCGCGTGCCACCGTGCAGGCGCCCCTGGCCAACCCGGCCTACCGCATCGAGATCGTGGTCACCGCCGCCCAGGCCTGAGGTGGCCGGTTCAGTAACGGCGCTCCAGCGTCAGTTGATCGTTCTGGCGCAGCATCTGGAAGCGCGTCAGGAAACTGTTGCCCAGCAGGACAAAGGGCATGGCCTGGGGCAGCACGATGGCGGGTACGTCGTACACCTGCACGTCACCGAGCTTGACCGACTGCAGGCGCAGCATGTGGCCCACCACCTGGCCATTGGCGGTGCTGACACCGACCCGCTGGCCCTTGTCGAACGCCAGGTTGATGCGCTTGGCGTCTGCCTCGCTCAGGATCACATTGGTGGCGCCGGTGTCCACCATGAACTGGACGGTCTTGCCGTTGATGAGCCCGCTGGACATGAAGTGGCCCTGCCCGTCGGCCGTCAGCACGATCCGCTGACCGGCACCGTCACCGGAGGGGCTGTTGCTGCCCACGCTCACGGGCGCTTCGCCCACCCGCAGCAGCCGTTTCTGCCCACTGACCTCCACCGTGGCCGACTCCCCCTGGACCGACACCAAACGCA
>JAJPEW010000129.1 GCA_021166755.1 Hydrogenophaga sp.
CCCGCACCTACCTGGGCATGGGCGAAGACGACATCAACGTGCACGACCAGTGGGCCTGCGAGAGCATGGGCGCCATTCAGGACCGCACCCGGGAGCACCTGGGCACGACCGACAAGGTCATCATGGCCCACCGGCGCCTGACTGGCAAACCTGGTGGCAGGCGGCGGTGCAACACAAGCGGGACCGTGCCCCTTGGCGAAATCCACTGGCCAGCCAGCCCGAGGACAAGGCGGTCACATGAGCCATTTCGCCCAGCGATGCGGCGTGCATGACGCCGACCGCGAAGAAGCTTGTGTGGAACTGGCTGCCCGGCTGGATGCCTTCGGCATTGAACGCGTGCGCCTGGGCTGGTGCGACGCCCACGGCATGCTGCGCGGCAAGACTCTCATGGCCAAGGCGGCTGTGCGGGCCCTGCGCGATGGCATCGGCATGGTCGGCACGCTCATGCTCAAGGACACATCCGATCACACCGCATGGAAGGTCTTCGAGCCAGGTGGGACGGACGACCTGCCCGGCTTTGCCGGCGCGTCGAACCTGATCCTGCTGCCGGACCCGCGCAGCTTGACCGTCCTGCCCTGGCAATCGCGCACGGCCTGGTTGCGATGCCAGCCCTGGTTCATGAACGGCAGCCCGGTGCCCCTGGATACGCGCTTCCAGCTGCAGCAGGCCCTGCACCGCCTGGCAAGCCGCGGTCTGGGCCTGAAGACGGGACTGGAGGTGGAGTTCCATATCTACCGCATCGTTGACGAGTCCGACCAGCTCGACCCGATGCAGGCGTCCTGGCCCGGCCTCCCGCCCGAGGTGCGCATGATCCATCCCGGCTACAACCTCCAGTCCGAAGCCATGATCGACATGGCCGACGAGCCGCTGGACATCGTGATGCGAACCGCGCAGGCCATGGGGCTTCCCCTGCAATCCCTGGAGATTGAACTGGGCCCCAGCCAGGTCGAGGCCGTGTTCGATGCCACGGACGCCATGACCGCCGCCGACCAGATGGTCCTGTTCCGCAACGGCGTTCGCCAAGCCCTCAGACGGGCCGGCTATCACGCCACCTTCATGTGCCGGCCGCCGTTCCCGAGCATCATGTCCAGTGGCTGGCACCTGCACCAGTCGGCGTTCGATCTGAAGACCCGTCAGAACGTCTTTGCCAGAGACAGCACCGGTGACACATCACCGGATGACGCGAGACACACACTGTCTGACACAGGCGCCCAGTGGCTGGCTGGGCTGTTGGCCCATGCCCCGGGCATGACGCCGCTGTGCACATCCACGGTCAACGGATTTGGCCGCTTTCGCCCCAACGCGCTGGCACCGCAATCGGTCATCTGGGGCAAGGACAACCGTGGCGCCATGTTGCGGGTGGTCGGCTCTGCCGGCGATCCGTCCACACGCATCGAGAACCGCGTCGGCGAGCCCGCTGCCAACCCTTACCTCTACATGGCATCGCAGATCCATGCGGGACTGGATGGGTTGGACCGCGCGCTGGCGCCTCCGCCTGCCTGCGACAATCCCTACAGTCCGGACTTGCCGGCACTGCCGACCTCATTGGCTGGCGCCCTGGACGCCCTGCTGTCCGATCGGGTGCTCAGTGATGGTTTCGGTGCCGATTTCCTGCGGTACTTCAACCAGATCAAGCGCCATGAGATCGTCCGGCACGAAGCGGCAGAAGACAAGAATGACTTCGAGCGCCGCGAATACTTCGCCCGTACCTGACCCCTCACTGTCATGACCTCCATCCAGATCCATCTCATCCATCCCGACGGCAACCGCCAGACGCTCCAGGCCCGGACAGGCCATAGCCTCATGCAGGTGGCCGTGGACGCCAATGTCGACGGTATTGACGCCGACTGCGGCGGAAGCCTCACCTGCGCCACCTGCCATGTTTTTGTGGAACCTGAGTGGGCATCACGTCTGCCAGCCGCCAGCAAAGACGAGCAGGGACTGCTGGATTTCACCGCCACACCCCGGGAAAATGGAAGCCGCCTGAGCTGCCAGATCAGCCTGACGCCCGAACTCGACGGTCTGACCGTGCGACTGCCCTCGGCCCAGCATTGAGTGTCAGCAGCCCTGCGGACACCCTCTGGTTTCTTGTTGACACCCCCATCCATCGAGGCAGATTTGAACTACGTCTTTCCTCCCTCTCCTGTGGTCTCGGTCCCCGTTGTCGGGCGTTCCGAGCGTTTCCCGGTCCATCGCGTCTACTGTGTGGGCCGAAACTACGAAGAACATGCCAAGGAGATGGGGTTTACCGGGCGCGAGCCTCCCTTCTTTTTCCTCAAACCAGCTGACGCCATCGTGGCCGCCGAAGAGGGGCAGGCCATCGAGATCGCCTACCCCAGGTTGACCGGCAACCTCCACCATGAGCTGGAACTGGTGGTGGCCATCGGCAAGGGCGGACGGTGCATCGCGGCCAAAGATGCTTTCGACCACGTCTTCGGCTATGCGGTGGGACTGGACATGACGCGGCGCGACCTGCAGAACGACATGAAGAAGCAGGGGCGCCCGTGGTGCATTGGCAAGGCCTTCGACCAGTCCGCACCGATCGGCCCCATCATGCCCAAGGAACGTGCCGGCGATATCGAACGCGCCGACATCTGGTTGCAGGTCAACGGACAGGACCGCCAGCGCAGCAACGTCAGCAAGCTGATCTGGAACATCGCCGAGACGATCGAGCATCTGTCGGCTGCGTGGGATCTGCAGGCCGGTGACCTGATCTATACGGGCACCCCCGAGGGCGTGGCGGCGGTGGTGTCTGGGGACACCCTGCTAGCCCATGTGGATGGCCTGCCGCCACTGACCACACGGATTGCCTGACGGCAGGGATTGCCCCGATGGCGATCGCCGGCTCACTGACGATACTGTCGCATGCATGACAGCGCCCGCGCTGTCCGACCTTCAATTCACCGGAGATACATCCAATGATCCAACGCCGCACCCTCCTCCAGTCCGGTGCCGCCATTGCCCTGGGCGCACCCGCGCTGGTCGGCTTTGCACAGCAGAGCGTGACGCTCAAGTTCCATACTTTCATGGCGCCCCAGTCCAATGTCTGGCTGAACATGCACAAGGCCTGGATGGACAAGGTCACCAAAGACTCCGAAGGGCGCATCAAGTTCGAAGGCTATCCGGCCATGCAACTGGGCGGCTCGCCCGTGCAGTTGTATGACCAGGCCAAGGACGGCGTTGTGGACATCGTCTGGACCCTGCCGGGCAACACGCCGGGACGGTTCCCGCGAATCGAGGTCTTCGAGCTGCCCTTCATGATGAACAACGCCGAAGCCACCTCCAAGGCTTTCTGGGAGTACGTGCAAACCGTGGCCAAGGACGAGTTCCGCGAGGTTCAGCCCATCGCCTTGCAGGTCCACGGCCCCGGCATGTTCCACATGAGGGACAAACTGGTGAAGACCGCGGATGACCTCAAGGGTTCCAAGGTCCGCGGCCCGACCCGCCAGATCACCAAGATGCTGGGTTACCTGGGTGCCACGCCGGTGGGCATGCCGCTGCCCCAGATCCCTGATGCCTTGTCCAAAGGCGTGATCAACGGGTGCGTGATCCCCTGGGAAGTCGTCCCGTCCGTCAAGGTTCACGAACTGGCCAAGTTCCACAGCGAGTTCGATCCCGCCGGTGGCGCCCTCTACACCACCACCTTCATCATGGCCATGAACAAGGCCAAGTACAACTCACTGCCCCCGGATCTGAAGGCCGTGATCGACAAGAACTCGGGTCTGGAGACATCCGCTTGGCTGGGCAAGGTGCAGCAGGGTGGTGATGTGCCCGGACGCGAAGCCGCCGT
>JAJPEW010000257.1 GCA_021166755.1 Hydrogenophaga sp.
CCCCTACAACGCCGCGCCTGATGCCCTGCTGGTGAACTTCAAGTCGGTGATCCTTCGCTTCACCCCGGACGACGGCCAGGCCAGGGTCAGCAGCGAACCGCCCCTGCAGGGGCTGACCATCGACACCACGGTGCCGCTGGCCCGCGGCGCCTGCGGTGACTGGCGGGGTGCGCTGCGCGCGCGCTTCGATCAGGCAGACCGTATCCGCTTCGAAGGTCGCTACCCGGCGGCCTGCGGCGAACGCACCTGGCCAGTCGCCTACCAGGACCCCGGAAGCTACGCAGCGAGGGCCTTCGAAGGCGTGTGGCGGGCCAGTGGTGGCATCCTCACCGGGCAGGTTCGCGCAGGCCTGACCCCGCCGGGCGTCCAACTGCTGCACGAGGCCCGGTCCCTGCCACTGCTGGACATCATCACAGACGTCAACCAGTGGAGCAACAACGTCATGGCCCAGCAGGTCTTCCTGACGCTGGGTCGCCTGCCCCCGCTGGCGATGGATGCGGTGACCCAGGGTCGTCCCGGACCGGCGGCCGCTCCGGCGCGCACCGGTCGCTTCGAGCGGGCACGTGAGGTAATGCGCCAGTGGTGGGTCCGCACCTTCGGCGTGAAGGTGGTCCCCCCGGTGGTGGACAACGGATCGGGCCTGTCGCGCACCGAACGTCTGACACCCGACGCGCTGGCCAACCTGCTGCGGCACGCCGCCGCGCACCCCAAAGGCGAGCAGTTCGTTCAGTCCCTGTCGGTGGCGGGGGTCACCGGGACCGCCGCCCGCATCGGACAGCGGCCCGACAGCGCGGCCAGGGGCAACGCTTGGCTCAAGACCGGCACCTTGCGCGACGTCACCGGCATTGCCGGCTACGTGAACGCCCTGGACGGGCAACGTTACATCGTCATCGGATTCGTGAATCACCCCAATGCGGGTGCGGCACGCCCTGCGCTGGACGCCCTGGTGGAGTGGACAGCAGCGCTCCGGCCCTGACCGGAAGGGTCACCCTACCCGTAACCCGACCGTAACCGGGGTGAACGGCGGCCCCTATCATCGGGCCATGGCCCTGCAAGACTTCATCGGCTACATCGCCGCCAGCCTGACCACCTTCAGCTTCCTGCCCCAGGCGCTGCACACCTTCCGCACGAGGGACGTGAGCGGCATCTCGCTGGGCATGTACAGCACTTTCACGCTGGGCATCGCCATGTGGCTGGCCTACGGTCTGATGATCCAGGCGTGGCCAGTGGTCGCCGCCAATGCGATCACCCTGCTGCTGGCCAGCGCCATCCTGATCATGAAGCTGCGCTACGGTCGGCGCTGAAGCCGCTGTTCAGGCCGCCGCGCGCTGCAGGCGGTCGCGCACGCCGTCCCAGTCGGCGCCCTCGGGGGGGGTTTCCACCCAGATCAATTTGACGCCGGTGGCGTCCAGTTCGCGCAGGACGGCAAACAGTTCCTGGGCACAAGTGGACGCATCGGCCGGCATGCGCCGCTGCACCACCGCGCGAGCAGCACGCAGCGTGGCCCGCGCATATACCGCAATGTGTTTCGCGTCCGCCCCCAGCACATCCAGCGCCGACTGCAACTGCTTGCCGTCCATCAGTCGCACCTTTGCCCTCGGCGCATAGTGCGACTCCAGCGTGCCTGAGGCCCGTGGCGCCGCTTCGTCGCGCGCACGCAGCGGCTGGCCGCATACGGCTTCGATCAGCGCTGGCGTGATCATGCCCGGACGCATCAGCACCGGCATACCCCGCGAGCAGTCGACGATGGTCGATTCGATGCCCACCGGGCATGGCCCGCCATCGAGAATCAGCAACTGCTCGTCACCCAGATCCGCAAATTCTTCGGCCACATGCGCCGCTGTGGTCGGGCTGACGCGGCCGAAACGGTTGGCACTGGGCGCCGCAACTCCCGGTACGCCAAGCGCGCGGGCCGCCACGAGCAGCGCCTGCGACACCGGGTGCGCGGGACAGCGAACGCCCACCGAGTCCTGGCCGCCAGCAGCGACGGCCGCCACTTCCGGCCGACGCGGGAGGATGAGGGTCAGCGGGCCTGGCCAGAAGGCCTGCATGAGGGCCACGGCGAAGTCGGGCACCTCGCGGGCCAGAGGCGCCACGGCGGCCCGCCAGTCGCCGCCCTCGGCGGGCGGGATGTGCACGATCAGCGGGTGGTCGCTGGGCCGGCCCTTGGCCTCGAAGATGCTGCGCACCGCACTGGCGTTGCCGGCATCGGCCGCCAGGCCATAAACGGTTTCGGTCGGCATGCCCACCAGGCCGCCTTCCGCGAGGCGCCGGGCGGCGGCCTCGATGGCGCCAAGATCACTGGCGTTCAGGGTCAGGGGCACGGCGTCAATCCAGCGCCGGAAGCCCGAGCAGCGCGAGGACCCTGGTCGCCGTCTCGCGCACCTGCGCCACCGAGTCGCCGGTGATGTTCAGGTGCCCCATCTTGCGGCCCTTGCGGGCGCTGAGCTTGCCGTACAGGTGCAGGTGCGTCCCCGGCAGCGCCAGCACCTGCGCCCAGGGGGGCGAGACCGGCTGCTCGGTGGCCTGGGCGCGCACGCCATTGGCGTTGAACCAGAGGTCGCCCAGCAGGTTGACCATGATGGCCGGGCTGTGCTGACGCGGGGTGGGCAGCGGCAGGCCCGCCAGAGCCCGCACCTGCGCCTCGAACTGGGACATGTCGCAGGCGTTCTGTGTGTAGTGGCCGCTGTTGTGCGGGCGCGGCGCCATCTCGTTGACGATCAGGTCGGAACCGCCCTGGCCGTTGTCGACCACGAAGTACTCGACGCAGAGCACGCCGACGTAGTTCAGGTGGTTCGCAATGGCCACAGTGGAAGCCTGCGCACGCGCTGCCAGATCGGCCGGCACCGCACCCTCGTACACCTCGGTGATGGCCAGGATGCCGTCGTGGTGGGTGTTCTTCTGTACCGGGAAGGCGACCACGTTGCCGTCGGCGCCACGCGCCACGATGACCGAGCACTCGCTTTGAAGCGGCATCAGCTTTTCCAGCACGCAGGGTACTTTGCCCAGCTGGTCCCAGGCGGCGGCCAGCTCGGCCCGGTCCTTCACGCGGACCTGGCCCTTGCCGTCGTAGCCCAGGCGCGCGGTCTTGAGGATGCCGGGCAGCAGATCGGCCGGCACCGCGGCCAGCAGCTCGGGCGTCTCGATGGCCGCGTAGGGCGCCGGGAAGACGCTGAGAGGGCCGCCCTCCGACGCGGTTTTCACGAAATGCGCCTTCTCCTGGATGCGGTCTTGCGCCACGGCCACACAGGCCGCCGACGGCGCCACCGGGCGGTGCGCGCCCAGGGTGATCAGCGCGGGGGCGGGCACGTTCTCGAACTCGGTGGTGATGGCGTCACAGCGCTGCATCAGCTGGGCCAGGCCCTGTTCGTCGTCGTAGGCGGTGTCGATGTGCCAATGCGCCACGAGGCCGGCCGGGCTGGCGGGATCGGGATCGAGCACCGCGGTGAAGTAACCCATGGCCTGCGCGGCCTGCACGAACATGCGGCCGAGCTGGCCACCGCCCATCACGCCCAGGGTCATCTGCTGGCCACGGTCGGAGAGGGCGCCGGGCAGGAGGGGTTTGAGGCTCATGGCAGTCAGACAGGCAGGGTCATGGCGCGCGCGGCTTCTGTCTGCGCGGTCCGGAATGCCTCGAGCTGGGCGCGCAAGGCCGGGTTTTCGTTGGCCAGCAGCGCCACGGCAAACAGTGCCGCGTTGGCGGCCCCGGCCGCGCCAATGGCAAAGGTGGCCACCGGCACGCCCTTGGGCATCTGCACGATGGAATGCAGCGAATCCACGCCCGACAGCGCCTTGGACTGCACCGGCACGCCCAGCACCGGCACCACCGTCTTGGCCGCGATCATGCCCGGCAGGTGGGCAGCGCCACCGGCCCCGGCGATGATCACCTTCAGACCGCGGCCGACGGCGGCCTCGGCATAGGCGAACATGTCGTCAGGCATGCGGTGCGCCGAGACCACGCGCGCCTCGTGGGCGACGCCAAAGTCCTTGAGGATCTGCACGGCATGCTGCATGGTGTCCCAGTCGCTGCTGGAACCC
>JAJPEW010000276.1 GCA_021166755.1 Hydrogenophaga sp.
GGTGGCCGAGCGCGAGGCCGACAGGGTGGTGCTGACGAGCGACAACCCGCGCAGTGAAGATCCTCTGGTCATTCTGGCGCAGATGCAGCGTGGGCTGCAGCACCCCGAACAGGCGGTGGTTGAGCCCGATCGCGCGCGGGCGATCGCCCGCGCCGTGGGTTCGGCCGGTGCGGACGATGTTGTGCTCGTGGCCGGCAAAGGACACGAGGACTATCAGGAGATCCAGGGCGTTCGCCGTCCGTTTTCGGATCTGGTGCAGGTGGGCGAGGCACTGGCTCGCTGGCCGGCACCGTCGGAGGTGATGGCATGAGCAGCCTGCACGAGCTGTTGCCCTTGCTCCAGGGTGCACGCCAGGTCGGCGAGTTGCCCCGGGAGATCCGCCGCGTCAACACGGACAGCCGCAGCATCCAGGCGGGTGATCTGTTCGTGGCCCTGCGCGGTGAACGCTTCGATGCCCACGATTTTCTGGCACAGGCCAGGCAGTCCGGCGCGGTCGCGGGCCTGGCCGAGCATGGTCTGGCCGACGCCGGCCTGCCGGGCGTGGAAGTGCCTGACAGCCGGTTGGCGCTGGGACAGCTTGCCCGCCTGTGGCGCGAGTCGATGGACCTGCCGCTGGTGGCGGTGACCGGCAGCAACGGCAAGACCACGGTGACGCAGATGATCGCGACGATCCTGCGTCAGGCGGCTGGTGATGCGGCGCACGCCACGCAGGGCAACCTCAACAACGACATCGGGGTGCCCCTGACCTTGTTGCGCTTGCAGCCGTCGCACCGGTTGTCGGTCATTGAGCTGGGTATGAATCACCCTGGCGAGATCGCTTATCTGGCGGGCCTGGTGCAGCCGACGGTGGCGCTGGTGAACAACGCCCAGCGTGAGCATCAGGAGTTCATGACAACGGTCGAGGCGGTGGCACGCGAGAACGCCGAGGTCTTCCGCTTCCTGCGCTCCGGTGGCGTGGCGGTGTTTCCCAGCGACGATCCTTCCCACACGCCGATCTGGCAAGCATTGGCGGGTCAATACCGGACCATCACCTTCAGCGACGCTGACCCGCGCGCGGACGTGTGCTTGCTTTTGGCCGAGTGGTCGGACGGCGCCTGGGCATTGCGCTGGCAGTCGCCGGCCGGCGAGGGCGCTGCGCGCCTGCACATCGCCGGACGTCACAACCTGCGCAATGCCATGGCGGCGGTGGCTTGCGCCCTGGCGGCAGGGGTGTCGACGGACATCATCGGGCGGGGCCTGTCGGCTTTCGAACCCGTGGGGGGGCGTTCACGTGCCCTGTCCCTGCGGATCGCCGGTCGTCAGTTCACCCTGGTGGATGACACCTACAACGCCAACCCGGATTCGATGATCGCCGCCGTCAATGTCCTGGCCGAGTTGCCCGCCCCCCGTTTGCTGGTGCTCGGCGATATGGGCGAGGTTGGAGAGCAGGGGTTGGCCTTCCATCTGGAGGTGCTGCGGCATGCGCAGGCCAGCGGCATCAACGAGGTGCATTGCGCCGGTGACTGGATGCGGCAGGCGGTCGAGGCGCTGAGGCAGGCGGGTGAATCCTCGCCCCGCCACTGGGACGATGTGGATGCCCTGTCGCAGGCCATGGCCAGTCGTCTGTCCGATCCGGCAGGCCCGGCCAGCGTGCTGGTCAAGGGTTCGCGTTTCATGCGCATGGAGCGTGTGGTCAAGGCCTTGCAGGCTGTACAAGAAGAAGAGGGGAAGCGTCATGCTGCTTAGCCTGACCCAGTGGCTCCAGGGGCTGGGCCCCGAGTTCGGTTTTCTGCGGGTGTTCCAGTACCTGACCTTCCGCGCCGTCATGGCGGCGCTGACGGCGCTGCTGGTGGGCCTGGTGGCGGGGCCGTTCGTCATTCGCCGCCTGGCGGCACTCAAGATCGGTCAGCCGATCCGCGAGTACGCCATGCAGACCCACCTGAGCAAGGGTGGTACGCCGACCATGGGCGGTGTGCTGATCCTGTTTGCCATTGCGCTGTCGACCTTCCTGTGGTTTGACCTCACCAACCGGTTTGTCTGGATTGTTCTCCTGGTCACCCTGGGCTTCGGTGCGATCGGCTGGGTGGATGACTGGCGCAAGGTTGTGCGCAAGGATCCCGAGGGCATGCGTTCCCGCGAGAAGTATTTCTGGCAGTCGGTCATCGGCCTCATCGCCGCCTTCTACCTCGCGTTCAGCGTGTCGGAGTCGAGCAACCTGAAGGTGCTCGAACTCTTCTACGACTGGGTGGCGTCCGGCTTCACGCTGGAGCTGCCGCCGCGTGCCGGCCTGATGGTGCCCTTCTTCAAGGAAGTGGCGTACCCGCTGGGGGTCTTCGGCTTTGTGGTCATGACTTACCTGGTGATTGTCGGAGCCAGCAACGCGGTGAACCTGACCGACGGCCTGGACGGACTGGCCATCATGCCGGTGGTGATGGTGGGCTCGGCGCTGGGCGTGTTCGCGTATGTGACCGGCAACGCCGTGTTTGCCCGCTATCTGCTGGTGCCCCACATTCCGGGCGCCGGTGAATTGCTGATCTTCTGCGCTGCCATGGCCGGTGCCGGCCTGGCTTTTCTGTGGTTCAACACCCATCCGGCCCAGGTGTTCATGGGGGACGTGGGTGCGCTGGCCCTGGGCGGAGCCCTGGGCACCATCGCGGTCATCGTCCGGCAGGAAATCGTGCTGGCCATCATGGGCGGCATCTTCGTCGTCGAGGCCCTGTCGGTCATGCTGCAGGTGAGCTACTTCAAGTACACGAAGCGCCGATTCGGCCAAGGGCGGCGCCTGTTCCAGATGGCGCCCCTGCACCACCATTTCGAGAAGAAGGGCTGGAAGGAGACCCAGGTGGTGGTGCGGTTCTGGATCATCACCATGTTGCTGTGTCTGGTGGGCCTGTCCACCTTGAAGCTGCGATGAACGACCTCAAGGATCAAGACGTTCTGATTCTGGGCCTGGGCATCTCGGGCCTGGCGATGGCACGCTGGTGCACGCGCCAGGGTGCGCGCGTGGTGGTGGCCGATACGCGCGAGCAGCCGCCCCACCTGCCGGCCTTGCGCAGCGAGTGCACGCAAGCGGCTTTTGTGCATGGCGCCTTCGATGAGGCGCTGCTGGGGCAGCGTGCGTGGCACCTGATCGCTCGCAGCCCGGGCTTGCCGCCACAACAGCTGGAGCGGGTGCACCACCATGCCCAGTCAACGGGCACCCCCCTGGTCGGCGAGCTCGATCTGTTTGCACGTGCGTTGGCCGATCTGTCCAAGCGGGAGGCTTGGCCCTATCGTCCCAAGGTCCTGGCCATCACCGGGACCAACGGGAAGACCACCGTCACGTCCCTGACCGGACTGCTGATGGAGCGCTGTGGATGGCGAACTGCCGTCGCAGGCAACATCGGTCCGGCCTTGCTCGACGTGTTGACCCAGGCCCTGGATCACGAGGCTTGCGCGACCGCCGAAGACGAGCGCCGGCAGGCTGCCGAGGCTGCAGAGGCACCAAAGACTGACGAGGCGCCTGCCAATGTCGATCAGGAGGGATCCGTCGCGCCATTGGAAGGCGAAGCCGCCGATACGCTGGCCGAGGTGGAAGCCCTGCTGGAAGATGAGGGGCCGACCCCCATCGCACCGCCTCCGCCGGAGCCGCCGCAGCCACCCCATTTGCCGCAGGTCTGGGTGCTGGAGCTGTCCAGCTTCCAGCTCGATGGCACGGCCGGTGGCAGCTGGGACGGTGTCCCCACCGCGGCGACCGTCCTGAACGTGACCGAAGACCATCTGGACTGGCACGGTTCGATGGAGGCGTACACGCAGGCCAAGCGCGCCATCTTCGGCAGCACCGCCCTCATGGTGCTCAACCGGGACGACCCGAAGGTCATGGCCATGAAGCCCGGACTGGTCACTGTCAAGATCGGTGGCCGCAACCGGCAGGTCCCGGCCCGTGCCTGGACCAGTTTCGGGCTGGATACGCCTCGCAGGCCGGGAGAGTGGGGCGTCGAGTCGGTCAACGGGATGGAATGGCTGGTGCGGGCTGTGGCGCTGGACGAAACCCGAAAGCGGGGCCGCGCGGCCGACGACGAGGAAGAGATCTGGCTGCAACGGCTCATGCCCGCCGACGCGCTGCGCATCCGGGGACGCCACAACGCCGCCAATGCGCTGGCTGCCCTGGCACTGGCCACCTCCACCGGCGCCCAACTGGCGCCCATGCTGCACGGCCTGCGGGAGTACCGCGGTGAGCCGCACCGGGTCGAGCCGGTGGGCATCATCGACGAGGTCGAGTACTTCGACGACAGCAAGGGCACCAACGTGGGGGCGACGCTGGCAGCGGTCGAGGGGCTGGGCGCGGAGCGTCGGCTGGTGGTCATCCTGGGCGGAGACGGCAAGGGGCAGGATTTCGAGCCGCTGGCCCAGCCACTGGCGCGCCATGCCCGCGCCGTGGTCCTCATCGGACGGGACGCGCCCCGCATCCGCGCTCAGGTGGAGCAACCCGGTCTGACCTTGCTGGATGCCACGACACTGCCTGAGGCGGTTCGCCTGTGTGCCAGCCAGGCCCGTCCGGGTGACGCCGTGCTGCTGTCACCAGCCTGCGCCAGCCTGGACATGTTCGACAACTACGTGCACCGCGCCAAGGTGTTTGTGGACTCGGTGGCCGAGCTCGCCTCCGAGCGCGGACAGGACCTGGGAGGAGCCCTCTGATGGCACACGCCCTTGCGCCGCTGCAACGTCTGAAGGCCATGCTGGGCCTGGGCGGTGGTGCCGACGGTCTGCCGGTCCGCCTGTCCAGCCGCCGCTTTGACGCCCGTCAGCAGGCACCGGTCAGCGAACTGGGTTTCGACCAGCCTTTGCTGTGGGTGGTGGTGGCGCTGATCAGCTGGGGCCTGGTGATGGTCTATTCGGCCTCGATTGCCTTGCCAGACAACCCGCGCTTTGCCAACTATGCGCAAACCCACTTCGTGTTGCGACATGGTCTGGCCATCGCGATGGGTTTCGTGGCGGCGCTGGTGGCTTTCCAGTTTCCCATGCGCACCTGGGAGCGCATGGCGCCCTGGCTGTTCACGCTGGCCCTGCTCCTGCTGATCCTCGTGCTGGTGCCTTTCATTGGCAAGGGTGTCAATGGCGCCCGGCGCTGGTTTTCGCTGGGCATCATCAACTTCCAGCCCTCCGAGCTGGCCAAGCTGGCGGTGCTGCTGTACGCGGCCGACTACATGGTTCGCAAGATGGAGGTCAAGGAGCGCTTCTTCCGTGCCGTCATGCCGATGGCCATTGCCGTCGGCGTGGTGGGCATGCTCCTGCTGGCCGAGCCCGACATGGGTGCCTTCATGGTGATCGTCGTGATCGCCATGGGCATCCTGTTCCTGGGTGGTGTGAACGCCCGCATGTTCTTCCTGATCGCCCTGGTCGTGATCGCGGCGTTCGCGCTCATGGTCATGATGAGCGAATGGCGTCGCGAACGGATCTTTGCCTATCTCGACCCCTGGAGTGAAGAGCATGCCCTGGGCAAGGGCTACCAGTTGTCGCATTCCCTGATTGCGTTCGGGCGCGGCGAGATCTTTGGGG
>JAJPEW010000287.1 GCA_021166755.1 Hydrogenophaga sp.
TACGCGCACGAATACAACTGGGTGTTCCTGATCGCCATCATGTTCGCGGGTGCGGCCATCCGCCAGTTCTTTGTGATGCGACATGGCCACAAGCTCGGCCGCAACCCGCACCCCTGGAAGTACGCCGCCGTTGGCGTGTTGGTGCTGCTGGGTCTGATCGTCTGGCTCAAGCCCGCGCCCGTGGCCACGGCGGCCGTGCCCGAGAACGTCGGCTACGCCCAGCTCAAGCCGGTGGTCGAGCAGCGCTGCGTGATGTGCCATGGCGAAGCGCTGCAGAGCAAGGGCGTGCGCCTGGACTCGCCCGATGAGCTGAAGAAGCATGCACAGACGGTGTACCAGCAGGTTGTGGTGAGCAAGCTCATGCCACTGAACAACGCCACCGGTCTGACCGAAGACGAAAGGGCGTTGTTCGCGCAGTGGTTCAAGACCGGTGCGCGGGTGGACTGAACCGTCCTGCGCTACGCTCGGGGTTTGACAACGCACAGGAGAACCCCGATGAAAACCCGCGCTGCCGTGGCCTGGAAGGCTGGTGAACCGCTCACCATCGAAACCGTCGATCTGCAGGGCCCGAAACTGGGTGAGGTGCTGGTCGAGATCAAGGCCACCGGCATCTGCCACACCGACTACTACACCCTCTCCGGCGCTGATCCGGAGGGCATGTTCCCGGCCATCCTGGGCCATGAGGGCGCGGGCATCGTGGTGGACGTCGGCCCTGGCGTGACCTCGCTCAAGAAGGGCGACCACGTCATTCCGCTCTACACGCCCGAATGCCGCCAGTGCAAGTTCTGTCTCAGCCGCAAGACCAACTTGTGCCAGCTCATCCGCGGCACGCAGGGCAAGGGGCTGATGCCCGACGCCACCAGCCGCTTCTCCATCGACGGCCAGCCCATCTTGCACTACATGGGCACGTCCACCTTCAGCAACTACACGGTGGTGCCGGAGATCGCGCTGGCCAAGATCCGCGAGGACGCGCCGTTTGACAAGGTCTGCTACATCGGTTGCGGCGTCACCACCGGCATCGGCGCGGTGCTGTTCACCGCCAAGGTGGAGGCGGGCGCCAACGTGGTGGTGTTCGGCCTGGGCGGGATCGGTCTGAACGTGATCCAGGGCGCACGAATGGTGGGGGCCGACAAGATCATCGGCATCGACCTCAACCCCGAACGCGAGGCCATGGCGCGCAAGTTCGGCATGACGCACTTCCTCAACCCGAAGGATCATGAAAACATCGTGGACGCCATCGTCCAGCTCACCGACGGCGGCGCCGACTACTCCTTCGAGTGCATCGGCAACACCAAGGTCATGCGCCAGGCGCTGGAGTGCACCCACAAGGGCTGGGGCCGCAGCATCATCATCGGTGTGGCCGAAGCCGGCGCCGAGATCAGCATCCGCCCGTTCCAGTTGGTCACCGGCCGCAAGTGGGAGGGCTCGGCCTTCGGCGGCGCGCGCGGCCGCACCGACGTGCCGAAGATCGTGGACTGGTACATGGACGGCAAGATCGACATCGACAGCCTGATCACGCACAAGCTCAAGCTCGACGACATCAACGAGGGCTTCGCGCTGATGAAGCGGGGTGAATCCATCCGGTCGGTCGTGGAGTTCTGAGCATGGCATTGGAACGCCTGGAACTGATCAGCGAGCACGGCTGCTTTGGCGGCGTGCAGCGCTTCTACAAGCACTTCAACGTCAACCAGATTGGCCTGCCCATGCGCTTCGCGCTGTTCCTGCCGCCGCAAGCGCTGGCCGGACAGCCAGTGCCGCTGCTGACCTACCTGGCCGGCCTGACTTGCACCGAGGAGACGGCCGCCATGAAGGCCGGTGCCCAGCGACTGGCCGCGCAGCTCGGCCTGGCGCTGCTGTTTCCGGACACCAGTCCGCGCAACAGCGGCATTGACGGTGAGGACCACCACTGGGATTTCGGGGTGGGGGCCGGCTTCTATCTGGATGCCACCGAGCACCCGTGGGCGGGCCACTGGCAGATGGAGAGCTACCTGCTGCAGGACCTGATCCCCGGGGTGGTGAGCGAGTTCGGTCTGGATGGTCAGCGCCTGGGCATCACCGGTCATTCCATGGGGGGGCATGGTGCGCTGACCCTGGCACTGCGACACCCCGGGATGTTCCGCAGCCTGTCGGCCTTCGCACCGATCTGCGCGCCGACCCGCTGCCCCTGGGGCCGGAAAGCCTTTCTGGGCTATCTGGGGCAGGACGAAACCGCCTGGACCTCACACGACGCCAGCCTGCTGATGGCCGGGCAATCTTCCGCACCGTATCCCGGCGGGATCCTCGTCGACCAGGGCTTGGCCGACAAATTCCTGGCGGAACAGCTGTACCCCGAGGCGCTGGAGGCGGCCTGCGAGCAGGTCGGTCAGCCCCTGGCGCTGCGCCGACACGCCGGGTACGACCATGGCTACTACTTCGTGGCCAGTTTCATCGACGATCATCTCCGGCATCACGCCCAGGCCCTGGGGGCCTGAACGGGCTCATTTCTGCCAGATGATCTTGCGCTGCGAGGCCTCCCAGGTCTCGTAGTGCCGGGCATAGAGGTCCTCGATGCGGTTGCGCTTGACCTTGAAAGTGGGCGTGATCATGTCGTTGTCCACCGTCCAGGCGGTGGTGGTGACCACCAGGCATTGCAGCTGCTCGTGCGGGTCCAGCGAGGCGTTGATCTGGTGCAGGTGCTCGGTCAGCGACTGCTCCAGCGCCTGACGCCCTCCCACTTCGGCGGACTGGGCCGCCGCTTCGGCGTTGAGCATGACGATCCCCAGCGGTTGCCCCAGGTTGGCGCCGGTCACCACGCAGGCCTCGACAGCGTCGTGCATCATCAGCTTGTCCTCGATCGGCGCAGGGGCCACGTACTTGCCCTTGCTGGTCTTGAACAGGTCCTTGACGCGACCGGTGATTCGCAGCAAGCCGTAGCTGTCGATGTGGCCCTTGTCGCCGGTGCGCAGCCAGCCGTCGCTGGTGAAAACCTCTCTGGTTTTCTCGGGCTCCCGGTAATAGCCCAGCATGAGGGCCTCGCTTCGCATCTGGATCTCGCCCGATTCGGGGGCGATGCGGTGCTCCACGCCCGGGTAGGTCGGTCCCACCGTGCCTTGCTGGTTCTTGCCGGCCTCGGTGATGTGTGACAGCGCCAGGTTCTCGGTCATGCCGTAACCTTCGTTGATGGGCAGACCCAGCCGCTCGTACCACTGCAGCAGGGCCAGGGGCATCGGCGCGGCGCCGCCGGCGGCAAACTGGCATTGGTCCAGACCCAGCGCCTTGCGGATCTTGCGCCGGATCAGTCCACCCAGCAACGGGATCCGCAGCAGGCGCTGCAACTTAGCTTCGGGCATCTTCTGGTGAATGCCGTGCTGGAACTTCACCCACAGACGCGGCACCGAGAAGAACACCGTCGGACGTGCGCGCTGCAGATCGGCGGTGAAGGTGTCCAGCGATTCCGCAAAGTACACATGCATACCGGTGCGCAACCAGCCGTGCTCGACCAGCATGCGTTCGACCACATGGGCCAGTGGCAGGTAGGACAGCATACGGTCATCCCCGCTCAGGGGAATGCGGGCCAGACCCTTGTCCAGCGCCCAGGCGAAGTTGCCAAAGCTGTGCATGACGCCCTTGGGCATGCCCGTCGTGCCCGAGGTGTAAATGATTGTGGCGAGCTCGTCGGCCGTGCGCAGAACCTGCCCGTTCAGGGGGGACGTTTTCTGGCAGATCTCGTCCCAACCGGTGTATTGCCGTATCGCGTCGGGCGGTGACAGCGGATAGCTGATGCACGGCAAGCCGCCGGGGATGCCGGGTTTCATGTGCTCCCAGCCGTCCAGCTTGCCCACAAAACAGGCGCGTGCACCGCTGTGCTCAAGGATCTGGGCAATGGTGTCGGGCGCCAGGGTCGGGTACAGGGGGACCGATACGTGGCCGGCCATCCAGATGGCCAGATCGCTCATCATCCACCAGGCGCAATTCTTGGACAGGATGGCCACCCGCGAACCCGGCTCCCATCCCTGTGCCTTGAGGTGGGCTGCCATCCGTCGCGCCTGATCGGCCACCTCGGCCCAGCTGAAGTCCTTGACCACGCCGCCACCCATGGGCTGCGTCAGCGCGATGCGGCCGGGGTCTTTGCTTTCCCAGTGATAAAGGCGCTGCAGCGCCAGCAGATCGCTTGCTACCGGACTCATGAACGTGTCTCCTGCCTGTGCTTGTTCCCCACCGCAATCTACACACAAGCGTGCAGACGCATCAATGGGTTTTCCCTGCCAAAAAATAGAGGATGCACTCCATCGCCGCCGGGCGGTTTGATCCCGCTCAAGCTTGCAGCACCTGGTCCGGTATGCTGATCGCATGTATACCCCTCCTCATGTCGATCTCCTGGAACTTGTCAC
>JAJPEW010000300.1 GCA_021166755.1 Hydrogenophaga sp.
GAACGGACCGCCCGGTCACCACAGGGGGTTTCGGAACCGGCTCCGGTCCCGTCAGGAAATCAAGGGCTAGCTGGACGAAGCGCTGCACGGACGCCTCCTGCCAAACGTCAGCGATAGGCTTGTGGATCCAGGCGGCGCATCTCGGCCTCGATCCAGGCCTCCACTTCCCGCATGAGCTCATCCGGGTCACGGCCCTGGCTGGGAATGGGTTTGCCGATGGAAAACTCCACCGTGCCCGGACGTTTGATCAGGGCCTTGCGGGGCCAGCATTTGGCCGAGGTGACCGCAATCGGGATGACCGGCGCACCCGTGGCCACGGCCAGTCGCGTGCCGCCCACCTTATAGGTGCCCTGCTGGCCTCGGGCGATGCGCGTGCCCTCCGGAAACATGATGACCCAGGTACCCTGGTCCAGCAGGCGTTGTCCCTGTCTGACCACCTTGTTGAAGGCTTCCTTGCGCTTGCTGCGGTCGATGTGGATCATGTCCATCCGGCTCATCGCCCAACCGAAGAATGGCACGTACAGCAGCTCCTTCTTGAACACGTAGGCCAACGGATGCGGCATCAGTGTCGGCATGCAGAAGGTTTCCCAGGTCGACTGGTGCTTGACCAGCAGGATCGCCGGGTCCTTGCTGCCCACCGGCAGGTTTTCGTAGCCGATGATCTGGTTGCGGATACCCAGCATGACCTCGCCGCTGCGCACCGCCAGCCGCAGCCAGCCCACGCACATCCAGTAGATCTGCGTGCTGCTCAGAAACGGCGAGGCGATCACCACGGCCAGCCCCCAGGGGATGACCGTGACCGCCATGAAAATCAGATGAAAAATCGAGCGCAGTGCATTCATGCGTGGGTTCCCTGGGGGCCTGGCGCCGCGGCGGGGCGCTCCTGGTGGGTCAGCAGCCAGTCGGCAAAAGCCGCCAGGTCCGCATGAAGACGGGTGCCGGCCGGCAACTCGGGCAGCAGGGCCGCCAGGTCGGCGTCGGCCCCCAGACCCACGCGATCGCGCAGGTGCTCGGACTTGCCGGTCAGCAGCAGGTGGGGCTGACAGCCCGCAGAGGCCGCCGCCTGCACGTGACGGACGGCATTGCCCGCCGCCTGCACCCCCGACAGGACCACGCCAAAGCGCTCGCCGATCTGCTCGAACAACCCCGGCGCCGGCTTTCGGCAGTGGCAACCATCCTCGGGCGAGTGCGGGCAGAAAAACACCGCCTCGATTCGCCCGCCCACTGCCGCCAGCGCCCGGTTCATCTTGGCGTGGATGGCATTGAGGGCCGCCATGTCGAACAAGCCCCGGCCGATGCCCGACTGGTTGGTGGCCAGCACCACGCGCCAGCCTTCCTGGTTCAGGCGGGCCACGGCCTCCAGGGCTCCGGGCAAGGGCTCCCATTCCTCGGGCGAGGCCACGTAATCGTCGCGGCTGCGGTTCAGTGTGCCGTCGCGGTCAAGGATGAGCAGCTTCATGGACTTACTGGGCCAGACGGGACAGGTCGGCCACGCGGTTCATCGCCTCGTGCAGTTGGCGCAGCAGTCCGATGCGGTTGGCCTTGAGGGCCGGATCATCGGCGTTGACCATCACGCCATCAAAGAAAGCGTCCACCGGCGCGCGCAGCGCCGCGAGGGTCATCAGTGAGGCGGTGTAGTCCCCGTTGGCGAACTCCGCATCGGCGGCGGGCACCGTCTGTTGCATCGCCGCGAACAGCGCTTGCTCGGCCGCCTCGACCAGGCGGCTCTCCTGGGGCTCTGCAGCGTTCTCGCCCTCGGCCTTCTTCAGGATGTTGCCGATGCGCTTGTTGGCCGCGGCCAGTGCAGCGGCCGCTGGCAGGGCGGCAAACGCACGCACCGCCTGCAGGCGCTGGGCCACGTCGGCCAGACGCTGCGGGCGCAGGGCCAGCACGGCGTCCACCTCCTGGGCGCTGTAACCCTGCTCACGCAGGCTGCCGGCGAGGCGGTCGTAGATGAAGTCGGCCAGCGCAGCGCTTGCGTCGGTGATCTTGTCGCCGAAGGCGGGCACGGCGCCGGCCAGCAGGGCGGACAGGTCCAGCGACAACTGCTTTTCCACCAGCATGCGCACCACGCCCAGCGCATGGCGGCGCAGCGCGAACGGGTCCTTGTCGCCGGTCGGCAGGTTGCCGATGCCGAACATGCCCACCAGCGTCTCCAGCTTGTCGGCCAGCGCCACCACCACACCAGTCTGGGTGCGCGGCAGTTCGTCGCCGGCAAAGCGCGGCTTGTAGTGGTCTTCGATGGCGAAGGCGATGTCCTCGCTCAGGCCATCGTGGCGGGCGTAGTAGCCGCCCATGATGCCCTGCAACTCGGGGAACTCGCCCACCATGTCGGTCAGCAGGTCGGTCTTGGCCAGACGGGCCGCGGTATCGGCGCTCTGCGCCAGCACATCGCCACCCAGTTGCTGGCCGATGGCGCGCGCAATCGTCCGCACCCGCTCCATGCGCTCGCCCTGCGTGCCCAGCTTGTTGTGGTACACGACCTTGCCCAGACCTTCGACGCGGCTCTCCAGCGTCTTCTTGCGGTCCTGGTCGAAGAAGAACTTGGCATCGGCCAGGCGCGGGCGCACCACGCGCTCGTTGCCGCCGATCACCGCGCTCGGGTCGGCCGGGCTGATGTTGCTGACCACCAGAAAGCGGTTGGTCAGCTTGCCCTGACGGTCCAGCAGCGGGAAGTACTTCTGGTTGGCCTTCATGGTCAGGATCAGGCATTCCTGCGGCACCGCCAGGAATTCTTCCTCAAAGGCACAGGTCAGCACGTTCGGCCGCTCGACCAGCGCGGTCACCTCGTCCAGCAGGGCCTCGTCCATCAGCACCTGGTAGCCCGGGCCCAGCTTCTCGGCCGCCTGCGCCAGCTGCTGCACGATGGAAAAGCGCCGGTCGTTGAAGCCGGCGATCACCGCGCCGTCCACCGCCAGCGTCTCGGCATAGGCGTCGGCATGGGCAATCACCACCGGCGACTTCGCCGCCTCGAACCGGTGACCCTGCGTCTGCTGACCCGCCCGCAGCCCCAGCGCGCGCACCGGCACCACGGTGTCGCCGTGCAGAGCCACCAGGCCATGCGCCGGGCGCACGAAATGCACACTGCTCCAGCCGGGCAGCTCGCAGTCGGTCTCGAGCTGGTAGCTCATCACCTTGGGAATGGGCAGCTGACGGATGGCTTCGTCCAGCGCCTTCTGCAGCCCCAGATCCAGCGTGGCGCCAGTCACCAGGCTGTCGTAGAACAGGGCTTCGTTCTTGCCCTCGCCTTCGCGCTGCAGGCGCGCCACGGCGGCCGCCGGGTCGCTCACGTCAGCTCCCAGGGCCGACAGTTTCTTGAGCAGCGCGGGCGTGGCCTGGCCGTCGGCCGTGAGGGCTACCGACACCGGCATGAGCTTCTGGCGCACGGCCTTGTCCTCGGCCTTGAGGTAGACGTGGCTGATGTGTGCGGCCAGGCGGCGTGGCGACGCAAACGGCGTGACGACCGAGTCGGCCGCACGCAGGCCCTGGATCTGCAGCTGGTCGGCCAGCACACCGGCAAAGGCTTCGCCCAGCTTCTTGAGCGCCTTGGGCGGCAGCTCTTCGACAAACAGTTCAACGAGAAGGTTTTTGGCGGTCATGGATGGGTTCTCCGGCTCAGGCGGCCTTCTTCTCGATCTGCGACACCCACTCGCGCGGCGCCATGGGGAAACCGAGCCGCTCGCGGCTCTCGTAATAGGCCTGGGCCACGCTGCGCGCCAGGTTGCGGATGCGGCCGATGTAGGCGGCGCGCTCGGTCACGCTGATCGCGCCGCGGGCATCGAGCAGGTTGAAGGTGTGCGCGGCCTTGAGCACCTGTTCGTAGGCCGGCAGCGCCAGTTGCTGCTCCATCAGGTACTTGGCCTGCTTTTCGTGCGCACCGAAGGCGGTGAACATGAAGTCGGCGTCCGAATGCTCGAAGTTGTAGGTCGTCTGCTCGTCCTCGTTCTGGTGGAACACGTCACCGTACTTCAGGCCGGGCGCATAGACCAGGTCGTACACGTTCTCCACGCCCTGCAGGTACATGGCCAGGCGCTCCAGGCCGTAGGTGATCTCGCCGGTGATGGGCTTGCAGTCAATGCCGCCGACCTGCTGGAAATAGGT
>JAJPEW010000006.1 GCA_021166755.1 Hydrogenophaga sp.
AGTCAGGGAAGGCCTGGCCGAACCCGGTCAGCACGGACTGCAGCAGCTCAAGCGCCTGGGTCAGGTGCACGCGCGCATCGTGGTACTCGTCGCGCAGATAGAGCCAGATCCGGTCCGCGCCGACCACCTTCGCCGCGATCAGCGCACCTTCCAGCATCTGCAGGGCACCGGCCTGCGGGTCGGTGAGCACGGCCCAGTCCTTGAAGGTGCCGACCTCGCCTTCGTCGATGTTGACCACGAGGTGTCGTGGGCCCGCTTGTGCGCGCACGGTTTCCCATTTGCGCCAGGCCGGGAAACCTGCCCCACCCAACCCCCGCAGTGCGGAGGCCTTGAGCTCGGCCAGTACGGCGTCAGCCGTCAGTGCGCCCGACAGCAAGCGCCGCAACTGCGGCAGATCGGACGGCTGAGGCGCCGGCAGTGCACGTGGGCCGGTCTGGCCGCTGTCCACCAGCGCCTGCACCGCGTCCGCCGTGGCTTCAGGCAACTGCCGCTGACCGACACAGGCGGCCGGCGCACCATGGCACAGACCGATGCACGGTGCGGCTTCGACCCGCGCGCTGGTGCCCATCTGGCGCTGCAGGTCCGCCAGCAGCGCCTCGCCACCGGCCATGGCACAGGACAGGCTGGTGCACACGCGCACCACCGTGGCCGGCACCTCGGCCTCGTCTTCGACCACCTGAAAGTGGTGATAGAAGCTGGCCACCTCGAAGACCTCGACCTGGCTCAGGCGCAGGTGTTCCGCCAATGCGGCCAGGTGGCCTTTTCGCAGAGCGCCTTCGGCGTCCTGCAAGCGATGCAGATGCTCGATCAGCAGGTCACGGCGGGGGGCAAGGCCCGCACACAGGGCCTGCACGCGCTCGCGTACCGACGGCTGCACTTGCCGCCCTTTGGGCGTGGCGCGCGGACCGCGTCTGGCCGGCTCGGCTCGCAGGGGAATCACCCGGGTCGTCGTGGCGCCCATCTTGTCTCCGGTGTCATGAATCAGCGGTGGAGCGTAGCACCCGACTCACCTTCAAATATGTGATTGAATGCATATTTGATCCTTTCAACGGATTCACGTCCATGTGGCACATCGAACTCTCCGCGCAATGGCGCATCGGTCCGGACCGAGAGCAGCTGCAGGACGCCAGCACACTGCTGGCCCTGCTGGCTGCGGTACAGGCCGGCGGCAGCCTGGCGCAAGCCGCGCGCGAGCTCGGCCTGTCCTACCGGCATGCCTGGGGGCTGGTCGGACAGGCGGAGGCCTCGCTGGGACAAGCCCTGATGCTGCGCGGCCGGGGCCAGGGTTCCCGTCTGACCGAAGCCGGGCAGCGACTGGTCTGGGCTGACGCGCGGGTGACGGCCCGACTGCAGCCGCTGCTGGCATCGCTGTCATCCGAGGTCGAGGGCGATCTGGGACGCAGTCAGCGCAAGGATCGGGCCGTGCCGCGCCTGCACGCCAGCCATGGGTTTGCCGTCGCCCGCCTGCACGAGCACCTGAGCACGCGGCAGGTGGCGGTGGAATTGCGCTACCGCAACAGCCTGGAGGCGGTGGCCGCCCTGGCGCAGGGCGACTGCGAACTGGCCGGCTTTCATGTGCCGCTGGGTGAATTCGAGAAAGCAGCCGCGCAGCGGTTCCGGCCCTGGCTGCATGAGGGATCGCATCGTCTGGTGCAACTGGCCGTGCGCACCCAGGGCCTGTTTCTGGCACCGGGCAACCCCTTGAAGATGGCCGGCATCGCCGACCTCCGTCGCCGGGGCCTGCGCTTCGTCAACCGTCCCGAGGGTTCCGGCACCCGGGTGCTGACCGACCTGCTGCTGCAGCGCCACGGCATCCATGCGCGGGAGGTGGCGGGCTACGACAACACCGAACTGACACACGCGGCCGTGGCCGCCTATGTGGCCAGCGGCATGGCCGATGCCGGCATTGGGGTGCAGACAGCAGCCGAGCGTTTCGGACTGGGTTTCATCCCGCTGCTGCGCGAGCGGTACTTCTTTGCGATCCCGTCCGACGGCGAGCACAGGCGCATGCTGCAACCCATCCTGACGGCCCTGCAATCGGCGAGCTTCCGGTCGCAGGTGGCCTCGCTGCCAGGCTACGAGGCCGCAGACACCGGCCGGGTGCTGAGCATTGCCGAGGCTTTCGGGGACTGAATCGGGTCAGCGACGCGCGACCGCCGCCGGCAAAGCCGCCGGCGCGTGCCAGCCGTCGCCGTCGAACCAGGCGTCTCCGTCCAGAAACGCACGGAGCATCGGCAAGGCGTCCTGGCCCCAGAAGTGGCGCCCGCTGACGGTGCAGGTGGGCACACCGAAGACCCCTTGCGCCAGGGCCTCGTCGGTGTTGCGGCGCAGTTGCTGCTTAACCATCTCGGCGTCGGCTCCCGGCCAGTCGCGCCCGCGCTCGGCCATGTGCGACTGCAACGAGCGCTCCAGCCCTGCCAGCCGTTCTGGCTCCACCGGGTTGGAGCCACCGTGCCAGACATGACGGAACACCAGGCCGGTGACATGGCGGTTGGTTTCGCCAGCCGACAGGTCGGCGGCCGCGGCCAGCGCCAGACGCAACAGCGGCAAGGGATTGAAGGGATGCGCCGCGGGCAGATCGAGCGCCACACCCTGCCGGTGCGCCAGCCACGCGACCTGACGGTAGGTCCATTCACGCTTGCCGGGAACCTCGGCGGGACCGAGCTGCCCGTGGGCCTTGAGCAGGCCTGCAAACAGCACGGGCCGGTAACACACCCGCACGCTCAGGCCCATCAGCGCGGTGGGCAATGCCTCGAACGCCAGATAGGCGTAAGGCGAAATCGGGTCGTACCAGAAGGTGATGTCGTGGACGATCGGCGGCGTCACCATGGCCCATCCCCCTGGCGTTGCTCGATGCGCGACCAGGCCGCGCCGCGAGCGGCTCCGTCCATCGCTCCCCATCGGGCGATCTCGTCGATGGTGCGGAAGCACCCTTCGCAGAGCCCGGTGGCGGCATTCATGCGGCAGACCGACACGCACGGCGAGGGATAGTCCTGGCCGCGATGGCGTTGCCGCGCGTCGTGCAGGTTGATTGGCGGACGAGGGCGCGCAGGTTCGGGCGAGCGGAACAGCGAGAAGGCCATGGTGATGTCCGATCAGGTGGCGGCGGGCACCGTCACGTCGCACACCGGTGCGCCGGTGAGCTCGCGCAGTTCGGCGGGCGACAGGCGGAACACCGCGTGCGGATGACCGGCGGCGGCCCAGACGACGTCGAACCGGAAGAGCTGCTCGTCGATGAGCGTGACCGGCGGCTGGATATGCCCCACTGGCGAGACGCCACCAATGGAGAAACCGGTGGCCGACTTGACGAAGTCGGCATCGGCACGGCCCAGCTTGCCGCCGTCGGCGCACACCAGCGCCTGGACCTTCTTCTCGTCGACCCGCAGGTCGCCGGACGTAACCACCAGCACCGCGGCGTTGTCGCTCTTGCGGCGGAAAATGATGCTCTTGGCAATCTGCCCCAGGGCCACACCCAGCACATCGGCCGCCTGCTGGGCGGTGCGTGCCGCGTCATCGAGCATGACCGGGTCGTGGGGATGCCCCATGGCCTCCAGGGTTTCGACGACGCGGCGGACAGCGGCCGGCACGTCCTGGACAGTGAGATCGATCGGGTTCATGACCAGAATCTTAGTGTCGGGAATGCAGCCCCGGCCCCTTGGGGGTCAAGTGGCGGCGCGCTTGACCATGAAGAGGCTGGCTCCCATGGCCATCAGTACCCCGCCAAAGACCCGGTTCTGCGCGCGGCGCGCCCTGGCCGTGGCCAGCCAGCGCTGGGCCCGCGAGGCAAGAAAGGCATAGCCGTGCATGACCACCAGATCCACCCCGATGGAGGTGGCCAGCAGGATCAGCAACTGCAGCCACAAGGGACGGTTCGGGTCGATGAACTGGGGCAGCACCGCCACCATGAACACGATCCCCTTGGGGTTGGTGACGTTGGTGAAGAAGCCCAGCGTCACCCGCTGACGAACCGAAGGCAGACCGGGCACACCCGAGGCCTGCGCATGCTGGCCTCCGGCCGCCTGCACCGGAGCGCGCCATTGCTGGAAACCCAGCCAGATCAGGTAGGCCGCGCCGAGCACCTTGACCACGGTGAAGGCCGTGGCCGATGCGAGCAGCAAGGCCCCCACACCCACGCCCGCCACCAGCAGCACCACCGACAGGCCCAGTTGCAGGCCGACAATGGTGGCGCTGGCGTTGCGCACACCATAGGCCAGGCCGTGGCTCATCGACAGCACGGCGCCGGAGCCGGGCGAAATGGCGATCACCCAGGACGCGGCAAAAAACGCCAGCCAGACGTTGAGATCCATCTCAGCCCACCCGCTTGGCCATCAATGCCCGCGCCACACGCGAGCCGCTGGGCCGCCCCAGCTGTTCACTGATGTACGCGCCGGCGTCCACCAGCTTGTCCAGATCGATGCCGGTGGCGATGCCCAGCCCGTGCATCAGGTAGACCACATCCTCGGTGGCCACGTTGCCCGTCGCGCCTTTGGCATATGGGCAGCCGCCGAGACCGGCGACCGACGACTGGAAGTTCCACACGCCCAT
>JAJPEW010000040.1 GCA_021166755.1 Hydrogenophaga sp.
GCGACCTCGGCCAGCACGCCCTGCGTGGCCGGGTTGACGGTCTCGAAGTAGTCGGTGCCGGCAACGGTCTTGCCGTTGATGAGGTGGTCGATGCGGGTCATACTTTGCTTTCAGATGTGATGGTGTTCGTGAGAGCGCCGATGCCCTCGATTTCGGTGACGATCACGTCACCAGGCTGGCAATCGACCACGCCGTCGGGCGTGCCGGTGAGGATGAGGTCGCCGGGCATCAGGGTCATGAAGCCGCTGAAGTACTCGATCAGCGTGGCGACGTCGAAGATCATGTCTTTCGTGCTCCCCTGCTGAGTGATTTGACCGTTGACGCTGGTGCACAGCCTGAGGTTCATGGGGTCGGGCACATCTTCGGCATCGACCAGCCACGGCCCGATGGGCGTGCAGGTGTCGCGGTTCTTGACCTTGAGGTTGGGGCGGTACCAGTTCTCCAGGTAGTCGCGGATCGCGTAGTCGTTGGCGACGGTATAGCCAGCCACATATTGCAGGGCATCGGCCTTTTTCACGCGCTTGGCGGGTTGGCCGATCACCACCGCAAGCTCACATTCGTAGTGCATGAAGTTCACGCCGTCAGGCCGCACGGTGTAGGCCTTGTGACCGATCAGCGAGGCCTCACCCTTGACGAAGGCCAGCGGCTCCTCGGGCGCCTTGAAGGCGAGTTCTTTCGCGTGGTCGGCGTAGTTCAGGCCGAGGGCGAGCACGGTGCGCGGGCGGTTGATGGGCGCCAGCGGGGGCAACCAGACCACCTCGTCGAAGCCGACGCGGCGGCGCAGGAAAGCGGGTGTGAGCAGTTCGAGCTGGCCGTCGGCTTCGACGGCGTCGTGGACCGCGCCGGCCCAGGCGATGCGGGCTCTTCTCATTGGTCTTCCCCCACGAAGTGGTTGACCAGCGGCGCAAAGCCGGTGGCGGTGATCTCGACCGAATCGCCGGCCTTCACACGCGGCCGCGAGCCGTCCTCCAGGCAGTCGGTGCCCAGCATCAGCACATCACCCGGCCGCATCGACTGGAAGGCGCTCACATCGGTCCACAGCGTGGCGGCGTCGCGCACCAGGTCGGCCAGAGCGGTGCGCTGGCGCATCACGCCATCCACGCGCAGCTCCATCACCAGCCACTCCAGTGCAGCCAGATCGCTGAGCGGCCTCAGCGCATCGCCCACGCCCAGGAAACCGTCCACACAGCGGTACTTCACCGGCGGGCGGTAGTAGCTCTCGTGCGGGATGGCCACGTCGTTGAACAGCACGGCACCCGCCACGCGACCACCCTCCCCTGCCACCAGGCCGAGGCTGGCCGCGACCTCGACTTCGGTCACACCCCTGGGCAGCGTGATGGCGCGGCCCGAGGGCGTAAAGGTATTGGCGGTCTTGATGTAAAGCACTGGCGCCTGCGGAGGCGCCTTGTACGGTTCCTCGTGCATGCGTGGCGCCCACAGCGCGTGTTCGCGCCGGAAGTTCAGCAACGTGCCGTAGACGGTGCCACGGGGCAGGTAGGGATCGGGTTTCATGCGGGGTCTCTCATTCCTCTGTTCCGTCGGCGGTCACGCCGTCCGGCGCGTCCAGCGAGATCACGTCATCCAGCAGCGCATACAGCTGGGCCAGGCGTTCTTTGCCCAGTTGCGACTCCATCCATTGGTAGTGCGCCTCGATGGTCTGCGAAAGGGTGCGCACCAGGGTCAGTCCAGCGGGCGTGGCGCGCACCACGGTGCGACGTGCATCCAGCGGGCAGCGGTTTCGTGTGATCAGGCCATCGCGCTCCATGCGGGTGAGCACGCCCGTCAGGCTGGGCCCCAGCAGCAGGGCCTCCCGAGCCACACGCCCGGTCTCCACACCAGCAGGATCGGCGGCGTGCTCGCCCAGCACCCGCAACACACGCCACTGCTGGTCTGACAGGCCATGCTCGCGCAGGCTGGGGCGGGTGTGCTGCATGACCGCTTCGCGCGCCTCCAGCAGCAGGCGCGGCAGGTTGCGGTGGACGAAGGACGGAGCGTGGTCGGATTCACTCATGGATGGCGTCTTGCATTTATTTAATATATTAAATGTTTTTCAGGCCATCACCCACCCTGGGTTAACCCTTGCCTTCGGGACCCGCCGACAATATCTGCATGAACACGCTCGCCCAACGCCTGAACGTCGATCGCCTGCTGTTGCAGGCACCCATGGCCGGTTCGCAGGGATCCGCCCTGGCGCTGGCGGTTTGCGCTGCTGGCGGGATCGGCGCCCTGCCCGCGGCCATGCTGTCGCCCGAAGCGCTGACTCAAGAGCTGCAAACCCTCTCCACGGGCACCGACCGCCCCTGGAACGTCAACTTCTTCTGCCACACGCCACCCCTTCCCGATCCGGCACGCGAAGCGCGCTGGCGCGAAGCCCTGTCGCCCTATTACGCCGAGGCCGGGCTGGACATCAACGCCGTGCCGGCCGGCGCGGGCCGGGTGCCCTTCAGCCACGCCGTGGCCGACCTGGTCGAGCCTTTCCGACCGCCCATCGTCAGCTTCCATTTCGGCCTGCCCGCGCCCGATCTGCTGGCCCGCGTCAAGGGCTGGGGCAGCGTGGTGCTGTCCTCGGCCACCACGGTCGATGAAGCGCTGTGGCTGCAAGCCCAGGGTGTGGATGGGGTGATCGCTCAGGGCGTGGAAGCGGGGGGTCACCGAGGCATGTTCTTGAGCCCCCACGCTCCACCGCTTCGCGGGTCGCTGCCCCCCGAGGGGGCTGATCCGGCTTGGGGCGGCCCGGCGCCGGATCACCTGACCGCCGACCTGACGACCCAGATGGGCACCTTTGCCCTGCTGCCGCAGGTCGTGGCCGCCGTGAACGTGCCGGTGATCGCGGCCGGTGGCATCGCCGATGCCGCGGGCGTGCGCGCGGCACGGGCGCTGGGTGCGGCGGGGGTGCAGGTGGGCACCGCCTACCTGTGCAGCGATGAAGCCACCACCAGTGCCGTCCACCGTGCGGCGCTGCAAAGCGAGGCGTCCCGCCACACGACCCTGACCACGCTCTTTTCCGGCCGCCCGGCGCGCGGCATTGTCAACCGGGTGATGCGCGAACTGGGTCCACTGAACCCGGCCGCACCGGCCTTCCCGACCGCCACCGCCGCCATCGCACCCTTGCGCACCTACTGGGAGAAACGGGAGAGCGGGGATTTCTCGCCGCTGTGGAGTGGCCAGAACGCCAGCGGCTGCCGGTCACTGCCGGCGGGCGAGATCACCCGGCAACTGCTGCTCGGCTTCGGCGTTTGAACAGCCGCCTCAGCCCATCCACGGCGCATTGAGCCAGCGGCGCAGCGCTGACACCTCGCCCAGGCAGCGCAGGTCACGCTCGAGGTCGCGAACAGAATGCTGCAACGCCTCAAGCTTGGCCTGCCGGTCGACCGCCAGTGTCTGCGGCTGGGCGGCCTGACCCGGGGGCAGATCGAATTCCAGCGCCAGGTCGGACTGCAAAGCGGCGCGGCTGCGCTCGCGCTCAGCCACCTGCCGCTTGAGCAGCAGCGTCATTGCCGCCAGACGCTCATCGGCCGGCGGCTGGCCCACAGCACCCACCCCGCCCTGCACAGCCTGCCCCTGCAGCCTCAGCAAAGACAGCAGGTCCCGCCGCTCATAGGCCGCGTTGGCCTGTCCCATGAGTTCGGTTTTGCGCCGGCGTTGCTGCTCGTCGGGCTCGCGGTCCGGATGCCAGGCGCTGGCCAACTGCCGGTAGATCTGGCGCAGCGTCTGGTCGGCCTCGGCGACCTGGGCCTGCACTGCGTCCGGTGTGGCGGCCGTGCCCCGACGGGCCTGCCGGGCCTGGGCGCGCTCCTGGCGCTGCCCACGTCGGCCTTCCTGCAGGTCGCGCAACTTCTCCAGGCCCACTCGCCAGACCAGCTCCGGACTCAGCAGGGCGTCACCCAGGTCCAGCACCTCGCCCAGGCGGGCTTCGAGCTTGAGCCGCAGGTCCTGTGCGGCATCACGGCGGCGGTCCTGCCAGCTGCGCGGGCTGTACCGGTCGTGCAGTTCGCGCATGTTGGCGTCGCCCTCGTCGGCCAGTTGCGCCGCCACGGCACACACCCGATCCCGTGCCACCAGGCGCTGACGCTCGCTGAGCGACTTGTCCTCCAGCCGACCTGCCAGACCCTGGGCCAGTGCCACCATCAACTCGCGCCGACGCAACTGCAGCGGTTGCAGCTCGCGGGAACGCCGCTCGCGCTCCTCTCGGGCCAGAGCCTCGAGGTCATCGATCTGCTGCTGCAGACGCTCCAGCCGGGCCATCTGCTGTTGCCAGGCCCGGCTGACCTCCGACGTACCAGTCCCCCCGGCCACGGCGCGGACCTGCCGGCCGGCCAAGGGATCGGAGGCCTGGGGCGCATCGGCCGGATCGGCGCGAAAGCGGGGATCATCCTCAAAAGGGCGGGGCATGGAAACCGGTCGGAACCGACATGGGGCGGGGACTCGACTATATTGCCGCCCACATGGCCAAGGAAAAAACCCTCTTCACCTGCAACGACTGCGGCGGCACCAGCCCGCGCTGGCTGGGCAAATGCCCGCACTGCGGCGCCTGGAACACCCTGATCGAATCCGTGGCCGAGAGCGCCACCCCATCGAAGAACCGCTTTGCGGCCCTGGCCCCCGCCAGCGAGGTGACCACGCTGGCCGACATCGAGGCCACCGACGTGGCGCGCACGCCCACCGGCATCGGCGAGCTGGACCGGGTGCTCGGCGGCGGTGTCGTCGAGGGCGGCGTGGTGCTGATCGGCGGCGACCCGGGCATTGGCAAGTCGACCCTGCTGCTGCAGGCCCTGGATGCGCTGCAGAAGCAGCAGCTGCCCACGCTCTACGTCACGGGTGAAGAAAGCGGCGCGCAGGTCGCGCTGCGCTCACGCCGGCTCGGGCTGGACGGCTCCCAGGTCAAGGTGCTGGCGGAAATCCAGCTGGAGAAGATCCTGGCCACGCTGACGGCCCAGAAACCCGCGATCGCGGTGATCGACTCGATCCAGACGGTGTATTCCGAGCAGCTGACCAGCGCGCCGGGCTCGGTGGCGCAGGTGCGCGAATGCGCTGCCCACCTCACCCGCGCGGCCAAGGCCAGTGGCACCGCCATTGTGCTGGTGGGGCATGTGACCAAGGAAGGTGCGCTGGCCGGCCCGCGCGTGCTCGAGCACATGGTCGACACCGTGCTGTACTTCGAGGGCGACACCCACAGCAGCTACCGCCTGATCCGCGCGATCAAGAACCGCTTCGGTGCCGTCAACGAGATCGGCGTGTTCGCGATGACCGAAAAGGGGCTCAAGGGCGTGAGCAACCCCAGCGCCATCTTTCTGTCACAGCATGCGGAACCGGTGCCCGGCAGCTGCGTGCTGGTGACGCTCGAAGGCACCCGGCCCATGCTGGTCGAGATTCAGGCGCTGGTGGACACCGGTGGCCCCTCGCCCCGGCGCCTGAGCGTGGGCCTGGAACGCGACCGCCTGGCCATGCTGCTGGCGGTGCTGCACCGCCACGCGGGCGTGGCCTGCATGGACCAGGACGTGTTCGTCAACGCGGTGGGCGGTGTGCGCATCAGCGAGCCGGCCGCCGACCTGGCCGTCATGCTGGCCATCACCTCCAGCCTGCGTGGCCGTGCGCTGCCCAAAGGCTTCATCGCCTTCGGCGAGGTGGGTCTGGCCGGTGAGGTGCGCCCGGCCCCGCGCGGACAGGAGCGCCTGAAGGAAGCCGCCAAACTGGGCTTTTCGGTGGCGGTGGTGCCCAAGGCCAACGCCCCGAAGAAGAACGACAAGGCCTTCGAGGGGCTGACCATCCACGCGGTCGAACGGATCGAGGAAGCCATGTCGCTGGTGCGCAGCCTGGACTGAGTCGCCCCTATCCGCAACATCCACAGCCCGGCCCCACCCTCGCGGTCCGACAATCCAGCTCATGAAACTGCAGCGCCTCTTCATTCCCCTGCTGATCCTGGCCCTGGTCTGGGCAGCCTGGCGCGCCTGGGGCTGGCCCGGCGTGGCCGCCGCGGCGGGCGGGGTGCTGATGTGGCTGCTGCTGCACTTCACCCGGGTGATGACCATCCTCAAGCGCGCGGCGGACCGGCCGGTTGGCTGGGTGGACAGTGCCGTGATGCTCAATGCCAGGCTCAAACCCGGCATGGCCCTGGTGCAGACCCTGGCCATCACGCGATCCATCGGTGAACGCCTGAGCGACGAGGACGCACAGCCCGAGGTCTACCGCTGGACCGACAACGGCGGCTCCACGGTCACGACCACGTTCGAGGGCGGTCGCCTGGTGCGCTGGGAGATGCACCGTCCCCCCGCCGCCGATACGGAGTCTGGCGCCTGAGCGGTCGCCGTAAAATGCGAAGTTGCCCCGGCAGTGCCCACGTGGCGGCCGGGAAACCCAATTCACCCCAAGAGGACTCTCCATGACCCCCGTGATTCCCTCGATGTCCGACCGCGACGGCAAGATCTGGATGGACGGCCAGATGGTTGACTGGCGCGACGCCAAGATCCATGTGCTGACCCACACCCTGCACTACGGCTGCGGCGCCTTCGAGGGCGTACGCGCCTACAACACGGTCAACGGGACCGCTATCTTCCGCCTGCAGGAGCACACCGAGCGCCTGTTCAACAGCGCCAAGATCCTGCGCATGAAGATCCCCTTCACCATGGAGCAGGTCAACGAGGCGCAGAAGGCCGTGGTGCGCGAGAACAAGCTCGAAAGCGCCTACCTGCGTCCGCTGACCTGGATCGGCGACAAGAAGCTCGGCGTCTCGCCCAAGGGCAACACCATCCATCTGATGGTCGCCGCCTGGTCCTGGGGCGCCTACCTCGGTGAGGACGGTCTCAAGCGCGGCATCCGCGTCAAGACCAGCAGCTACACCCGCCACCATGTCAACATCACGATGACGCAGGCCAAGGCGGTGAGCAACTACACCAACTCCATCCTGGCCAACATGGAAGCCACCGACGAGGGCTACGACGAGGCGCTGCTGCTGGACTCGGCCGGTTTCGTCTCCGAGGGCGCGGGCGAGAACCTGTTCGTGATCAAGAACGGCGTGATCTACACACCCGACCTCTCGGCCGGTGCGCTGAACGGCATCACCCGCAACACCATCTTCCACATCGCGAAGGACCTGGGCCTGGAGATCATCCAGAAGCGCATCACCCGCGACGAGGTCTACATCGCCGACGAGGCCTTCTTCACCGGCACCGCCGCCGAAGTCACTCCGATCCGCGAGCTCGACCGCATCGAGATCGGTGCCGGCTCACGTGGCCCGATCACCGAGAAGATCCAGGCGGCCTTCTTCGACATCGTCAACGGCCGCAATCCCAAGTACGCCCACTGGCTGACGAAGGTCTGAGGAACACCGCCATGAGCAAGAGCACTGTCGAACTCAAGGCCGCCGACCTCAACCAGCACGGCGGCGTGTTCTGCCCCAACCCCAAGGCCGACATGAAGCTGTGGAACGGGCACCCGCGCGTGTTCCTGGACGTGGCCCGCACCGGTGAGGCGCGGTGCCCGTACTGCGGCACCGTCTACAAACTGGCAGCCGGCGAGGTGGTGGGCCACCACCACTGACCGTGTCACCTTGACGTGACCGGGCGTCACTTCCCGGTCGCGGCCGGTATCCCATGCCCGGCCCCGTCAGCAGCCCACCCCACGGAACCTCATGGAACTGCTGATCGTCTCGCTGGCCTCGCTGTTTGCCGGCTTTGTGGACTCGATCGTGGGCGGCGGTGGCCTGATCCTGGTCCCCGCCCTGTTCGCGGTCTTCCCCAACACCCACCCCGCCACGCTGTTCGGCGTCAACAAGAGCGCCTCCATCTGGGGCACCGGCGTGGCCACCGTCCAGTATGCCCGCCGGGTGAGCATGCCCTGGCGCTCCCTGCTGCCGGCGGCCGCCGTGTGCTTTGCCGGGTCGATGGCTGGCGCCTGGACCGTGACGGTCATTTCACCGGACTTCCTGCGCCGCCTGCTGCCGGTCATCCTGCTGGGTGTGCTCATCTACACCCTCGCCCGCAAGGACCTGGGGCGGCACCATGCCCCCAGGTTCGAGGGCCGGCAGGAGGCCCTGGCGGCCGCGGTCCTGGGCCTGACCATCGGTTTCTACGACGGGTTCTTCGGACCGGGCACCGGCAGCTTCTTCATCTTCCTGTTCGTGCGCTGGCTGGGCTTCGACTTCCTGCATGCCAGCGCCAGCGCCAAGCTGCTGAACACCACGTCCAACCTGGCGGCGGTCATGCTGTTTGCCTGGAAGGGCCATGTCTGGTGGCATTTCGCGCTGGTGATGGCGGTGGCCAACGTGGTCGGCAGCCTGCTGGGCACCCGCCTGGCGCTCAAGCACGGCAGCGGCTTTGTGCGTGGCGCCTTCATCGTTGTCGTCATCGCCCTGATTCTCAAGACCGGCTACGACGCCTGGGTCCGCTGACCTACTGAGGAGGCCAAGGCACCTCGCTGGCCTTGAGTGGCGTCCCGATCGGCGCCGCCGCCTGACCTTTCTGCACCGCCGCCAGATCCTGCGGATTCGGGTACTGGTCCATCAGCAGGTAGTCAAACACGCGGCGTGCAATCGGCGCAGCATGGGCTGCACCGAAGCCGGCGTTTTCGACCACAACGGCCAGCGCCACCGTCGGCTTCTCGACCGGTGCGAAGGCCACATAGAGCGAGTGATCCCGCTGGTGCTCCTCCAGCTTGCGGGAATCGTAGCGGTCCTTCTGCCCGATCGTCACCGCCTGAGCCGTCCCGGTCTTGCCTCCGCTGGCGTAGCCCGCCCCGGCAAACACCCGGGTCGACGTGCCCTCGGTGGTCACAGCGTGCATCGCCGAGAGGACCGTCTCCACGTGCTCGGGGCGATACCCCAGGGATTCGGGCTGCTGGTCGGGCAGCGGATGGCGCTCACGGGTCACCACATCCTCGGTGGCAATGGTCAGGCGCGGGCGGTACTTCACCCCGCCGTTGGCCAGCGTGGCCATGGCGTGCGCCAGTTGCAGCATCGTGAAGTTGTTGTAGCCCTGGCCGATGCCCAGCGAGATGGTTTCGCCGGCATACCACTTCTGCTGCTCTGGCCGCTTGTAGGCGTTGCGCTTCCACTCCTGGCTGGGCAGAACGCCCCGCACCTCACCCTTGAGGTCGATCCCCGTGATCTGCCCGAAGCCCAGGGGCTTCATGAAGTCGTGCATGGCGTCCACCCCCATCTCGTTGGCCAGGGAGTAGTAGTAGGTGTTGCTCGACTTGATGATGCTGCGCCGCATGTCGACCGCACCCAGCCCGTGGTCACCGTGACTGCGGAAGCGGTGGTTGCCGAACATCCAGAAGCCCGGGTCGTTGATGACGGTCGAGGCCTTGCGGGTACCCGTCTCCAGGGCCGCCAGTGCCATGAAGGGCTTGTAGGTGGAGCCGGGCGGGTAGGTGCCGCGCAGCGCACGGTTGAGCAGCGGCTTGTCGACCGACTCGTTCAGTGCCTTCCAGTTCTCGACGTCGATGCCCTCGACAAAGAGATTGGGGTCGAAGGTGGGCTTGGAGACAAAGGCCAGCACCTCGCCATTGCGCGGGTCGATGGCCACCAGGGCGCCACGGCGCTCGCCGAACATCGTCTCGATCAGGTGCTGCAGCTTGATGTCGATGGACAGCACCACCGTGTTGCCCGGCGTGGCGGGCTCGTTGGCCAGCGACCGCACCGCGCGCCCCCCGGCAGAGGTCTCGACCCGCTCGAAGCCGGTGATGCCATGCAGCTCACGTTCATAGCTCTGCTCGGTCCCCAGCTTGCCGATGTATTCGGTACCCCGGTAGTTGGCCTGCTCCTCATCGGGCCAGTCGTCCATGACCTCCTTTTCCCGCTGGTTGATGCGACCGATGTAGCCGATCACATGGCTGGCCGTCTCACCGTGGGGATACTGCCGAAAGAGGCGGGCCCGGACGTCCACGCCGGGAAACCGGTAGCGCTGCACGGCAAAGCGGGCCACCTCTTCGTCCGTGAGGCGGGTGCGCAGGGGCAGCGAATCAAAGCGCCGTGACTCCTCCATCAGCTTGCGAAAGCGCCGCTTGTCACGCGGGGTGATCTCCACCACTTCGGAGAGTGCCTCGATGGTCTCATCGAGGTCCTCGACCTTGGAGGGCGTGATCTCCAGGGTGTAGGCCGAGTAGTTGGACGCCAGCACGCGGCCGTGACGGTCCAGGATCTGGCCCCGGTTAGGCACGACCGGCAGCACGGCGGTGCGGTTGCTCTCGGCCTGTGCCGACAGGTCCTCATGGCGAAGCACCTGCAGGGTGACCATGCGGGCCACGATCAGCCCGAAGGCCACCAGCACCGCCAGGCCCGCCACCACAACCCGGAGGCGGAACCGGGAGAGGTCGGCTTCGACGTCCTTGATCTCGGTCATGGCGACTACAGCGGACGGTTCGCGTCGGGATCGGGCGCGCGCCGCTGCGGCGCCAGCAGAATCACACTCGCCAACGGCCACAGAATCGATTCGAACACCGGTGTGAGCAGATAGGACCAGCCGGGGAAACCGTCACCGGCGAGCAGGCGCACCAGCAACGACAGCAGGTGGGCCGCCGCAAACAGGGGCAGAATCTGGATCGCTTGGTTGGGCACCGGAAACCACAGCAGGCGCCGATGCATCGAGATGGCAAAGAAACCCAGCACCGTGTAGGCCAGCGCATGCTGTCCCAGCAGCGCCCCTTGGTGCACATCCATCGCCAGCCCGAACAGAAAGGCCACGCCCACACCGATGCGCAAGGGCTGGTGCACGCTCCAGAACACCAGCACCACCGCCAGCAGATCGGGGATCCACGGCGCACGCCCCCAGAGGCCCACGTTCATGAGCATGTTCAGCGACAGCGCCGCCAGCAGACTGAACCAGATGAACACCGGATTGGCCGGCAGCAGCAATTGCTGACCAGGACGCATGATCATGGTCGCGGCTCCTCGGGCCTGCCCGGACCGGCACGGCGGATCAGCGGGGCACGGGCCTGGGCCGAATCAACCTCGGGCCTGGCCGGCTGGCTGGAAGTCAAGGGCGTGAGCACCAGCACATGCAGCGCGCCATCGGTGCGCGCCAGCGGCTCGCACAGGATGCGGCTGAAGGTGGATTCGGCCCGCCGCTCCACACTGATCACCCGGGCCACCGGGAGTCCCGGCGGATAGACCCCATCCACCCCGCTGGTGGTCAGCAGATCGCCCTCGTTGATGTCGGCATTGGCCAGGGTGTAGCGCAGCTCCAGTCCATCACCCTGGACGCCCGGCTGACCAAAGGCCACATTGCGGACCCCGGTTCGCGCGTTGAGCACCGGAATCGACTGGTCGCGATCCACCAGCAGGGTGACCTCGGACACCAGCGGGTACACGCGCGTCACCTGTCCGAGCACCCCCAGGTCATCAATCACAGGCGATCCCAGCTCGATGCCTTGCGCCTGCCCCCGATCGATGATCACCTTGCGCGAATAGGGATCGGCAGCATCGTAGAGCACCTGCGCGCCGACTGCACTGGTCTGCACGCGATCACGCATCGCCAGCAGGGCCCGCAGACGTTCATTCTCCAGCGCGAGTTGCTCGACCTGAAGGCTGCGCTGGGCCTGATCGGCCAACTGGCGGCGCGCCTCGGCCTCGGTCTGCCGGGCCGCGTGCACCGTGCTGGCGTAGTCGCCGACCTGCCGCACCGCGTCCACCGGCTGCATCACCAGCCATTGCAGGGGATAGAGCACCGTGGCCAGCACCGAGCGCAGCGGCTGCGCCACCCCAAAACGCTGATCGGCCACCATCAGGAACAGGGCCAGCGCACTGAACACGACCAGCTTGGACAGGGCCGACGGGCCCTGCTTGAAGAACGGCGGGGGCGTCCGGTCCAGCGTGCCCAGTGGCATGTCAGGTCGGTCGCGGTGGTGTCAGTCCTGCGGGCGGGCTCGGCGTCCGCTCACTCGCTGGTGAAGATCGTGCCCAGGCGCTCCATGCGCTCCAGGGCCATGCCGCAGCCGCGCACCACGCAGGTCAGCGGCTCTTCGGCCACCAGCACCGGCAGACCGGTTTCCTCGGCCAGCAGGCGGTCCAGGTCACGCAACAGCGCGCCACCACCGGTGAGCATCATGCCGCGCTCGGCGATGTCGGCACCCAGCTCGGGAGGGGTATGCTCCAGCGCCATCTTGACCGCCGAGACGATGTTGTTCAGCGGATCGGTCAGCGCTTCGAGGATTTCGTTGGAGCTGATGGTGAAGCTGCGCGGCACACCTTCGGACAGGTTGCGGCCCTTGACCTCCATCTCCTTGACCTCGGAGCCGGGGAAGGCCGAACCGATTTCCTTCTTGATCGCCTCGGCCGTCGGCTCGCCGATCAGCATGCCGTAGTTGCGGCGGATGTAGGCGATGATGGCCTCGTCGAAGCGGTCGCCACCCACGCGCACGCTGCCCTTGTAGACCATGCCGCCCAGCGAGATCACGCCCACCTCGGTCGTGCCACCGCCGATGTCGACCACCATGGAACCCGAAGCGTCCGATACCGGCAGGCCGGCGCCGATGGCCGCGGCCATGGGTTCCTCGATCAGATAGACCTCGGACGCGCCAGCGCCCAGGGCCGACTCGCGGATGGCCCGGCGCTCGACCTGGGTCGAGCCACAGGGCACGCAGATGATGATGCGCGGGCTCGGCTTGAACATCGAGCGCGGGTGCACCATCTTGATGAACTGCTTGAGCATCTGCTCGGTGACGGTGAAGTCGGCGATCACGCCATCCTTCATCGGGCGGATGGCCTCGATGTTGCCGGGCACCTTGCCCAGCATGGCCTTGGCCTCATGGCCGACCGCCTGGATGGTCTTCTTGCCCTGGGGGCCGCCTTCGTGGCGGATGGACACCACCGACGGCTCGTCCAGGACGATGCCCTTGTTGCGAACGTAGATGAGGGTGTTGGCGGTGCCGAGGTCGATGGCCAGGTCGGTGGAAAACTGCCGACGGAACGCTTCAAACATGGTGCGAGGTTACCTGTGGGGCACGGTCAGGGCGTCGCCCGGCCGTCGCCGAGAAAGGGGGTGAAATCCGGAGGCCTAAGTGGTTGATTCGGCGGCAAAAAGCGCTCGCACGCCGGTTTCGCCGCCAAACCACGGATAATACCGTATCCCCTGTGCATAACTGCACGCAACGGGGCGGTTTCTTCCCAATTTACACGCCGTTTCGGGGGTCAGCCGACCACCGGCAGCTTTCACGCCCCTGACGCGCACTTTCATCATCCCGTCATGTCCCTGACCCTGTCCGACATCGACCGCATCGCCAACCTGGCCCGGCTGGAAATGCCGCCGGCCCAGGCCGAGCGCATGCTCACCCAGCTCAACGGCTTCTTCGACATCGTCGAACAGATGAAGGCGGTCGACACCACCGGCGTCGAGCCGCTGGCCCACCCCACGGCCGTGATCGACCACGTCAGCTTGCGCCTGCGGCCCGACGTGGCCAGCGAGCCCAACAACCGCGAGGCCAACCAGCGCAGCGCCCCGGCCGTCGAACGCGGCCTGTTCCTCGTGCCCAAGGTGATTGAATGAGCTTGAACGACATCCACCAGATGGGCGTGGCCGAACTGGCTGCTGCCATCGCTGACAAGCAGACCTCTGCCGTCGAAGCCGCGCAGGCCCTGCTGGCGCGCGCAAAACAGCACCAGAACCTCGGCGCCTACCTGTCCTTCAACGAAGACGCCACGCTGGCACAGGCCCGCGCCGCCGATGCCCGCATCGCGTCGGGCGAACACGGCCCTCTGCTGGGCGTGCCGCTGGCGCACAAGGACATCTTCGTCACGAAGGACTTTCCCAGCACCGCCGGCAGCAAGATGCTCGAGGGCTACCAGAGCCCGTTCGACGCCACCGTGGTCGCCAAGCTGGCCCAGGCCGGCGCCGTGACCCTGGGCAAGCTCAACTGCGACGAGTTCGCCATGGGCGGCAGCAACGAGAACTCCGCCTACGGCGTGGCCCGCAACCCCTGGGACGCCGAGCGTGTGCCCGGTGGCTCCTCGGGCGGTTCGGCGGTGGCGGTCGCCGCGCGCCTGGCGCCGGCCACCACCGGCACCGACACCGGTGGCTCCATCCGTCAGCCGGCCAGCTTCTGCAACGTGACCGGCATCAAGCCCACCTACGGCCGTTGCTCGCGCTACGGCATGATCGCCTTCGCCTCCAGTCTGGACCAGGCCGGCCCGATGGCGCGCAGCGCCGCCGACTGCGCGACGCTGCTGAGCGCGATGGCCGGCCCGGACATCGACCGCGACTCCACCAGCCTGGACCACCCGGCCGAGGACTACACGCGCCTGCTGGGCACCCCGCGCGAAGGCGCGACCGCTGCGCAGCCGCTCAAGGGCCTGCGCATCGGTCTGCCCAGGGAGTTCTTCGGCGAAGGCTGTGCGCCCGATGTGGTCGCCGCCGTGCGCGCCGCGCTGAGCGAGTACGAAAAGCTCGGTGCCACGCTGGTCGACATCTCGCTGCCGCGCACCGAGCTGTCCATCCCGGTCTACTACATCATCGCGCCGGCCGAAGCCTCGTCGAACCTGAGCCGTTTCGACGGCGTGAAGTTCGGCCACCGCGCTGCGCAGTACGACGACCTGATCGACATGTACAAGAAGTCGCGCAGCGAGGGCTTCGGCCCCGAGGTGCAGCGGCGCATCATGATCGGCACCTACGTGCTGAGCCACGGCTACTACGACGCCTACTACCTCAAGGCGCAGCAGATCCGCCGCCTGATCGCGCAGGACTTCCAGAACGCCTTCACCCAATGCGACGTGATCGCCGGCCCAGCCGCGCCCACCACCGCCTGGAAGATCGGCGAGATGAGCGACGACCCGGTCGCCAACTACCTGGCCGACATCTTCACGCTGCCGGCCTCGCTGGCCGGCCTGCCTGGCATGAGCGTTCCGGCGGGCTTCGGGGCGGGCGGTTTGCCCGTGGGCCTGCAGCTGATCGGTAACTACTTCCAGGAAGCCGAACTGCTGCGGACCGCCGATGCGTTCCAGCGCGCGACCGACTGGCACACCAAGTCGCCGGAGGGCTTCTGAACATGAGCGACAAGAAACAAGTTTCCCTGCTGGTGCAAGGCTACGAAGTCGTGATCGGCTTCGAGACCCACGCCCAGTTGGCCACGAAAAGCAAGATCTTCAGCCGCGCGCCCACGGCCTTTGGCGCCGAGCCGAACACCCAGGCCTGCGCGGTGGACCTGGCCCTGCCAGGCACGCTGCCGGTGATGAACCGCGAGGCGGTGGCGCACGCCATTCGCCTGGGCCTCGCGCTGGGTTCGCACATCGCCGAGCAGAGCGTGTTCGCGCGCAAGAACTACTTCTACCCCGACCTGCCCAAGGGCTACCAGATCAGCCAGTTCGAGATCCCGGTGGTGCAGGGCGGCGAGGTGTCGTTCTACCTGGGCGACGAGAAGAAGACCGTGCGCCTGGTGCGCGCCCACCTCGAAGAGGACGCGGGCAAGAGCCTGCACGAGGACTTCATCGGCCAGTCGGGCATCGACCTCAACCGCGCCGGCACGCCGCTGCTGGAGATCGTGACCGAGCCCGACATCCGCTCCAGCGCCGAGGCCGTGGCCTACGCGAAAGAGCTGCACAAGATCGTGACCTGGATCGGCATCTGCGACGGCAACATGCAGGAAGGCTCCTTCCGCTGCGACGCCAACGTCTCGGTGCGCAAGCCGGGCCAGCCACTGGGCACGCGCCGCGAGATCAAGAACCTGAACTCGTTCAAGTTCATGCAGCAGGCCATCGACTACGAGGTGCGCTGGCAGATCGAACAGATCGAGGACGGCCACGCCATCCAGCAGGCCACGGTGCTGTTCGACCCCGACACCGGCGAGACGCGCGCCATGCGCACGAAGGAAGACGCGGCCGACTACCGCTACTTCCCCGACCCCGATCTGCCGCCGCTGGTGATCGCGCGTTCGTGGGTCGATGAGGTGAAGGCCAGCATGCCAGAGCTGCCGCGCCAGATGGCCGAGCGCCTGGTGGCCGCCTACGGCCTGCCCGAGTACGACGCCACCACGCTGACGCAAAGCCCGGCCATGGCCGCCTACTTCGAGACCGCCGCCAAGGCATCCGGTCAGGCCAAGATGGCGAGCAACTGGATCATGGGCGAGGTCTCGCGCCGGCTGAACCACGAAGAGAAGGACATCGCGCAGGTGCCCGTCAGCGCCGAGACATTGGCCGCGCTGCTCAAGCGCATCGCCGACGGCACCATCTCCAACAACGCAGCCAAGCAGGTGATGGATGCGCTGTGGGCAGGCGAGGGTCAGGACGTGGACGCCATCATCGAGACCAAGGGCCTCAAGCAGATGAACGACAGCGGCGCGCTGGAGAAGATCATCGATGAGGTCATGGCAGCCAACGCCCCGATGGTCGAGCAGTACCGTGCCGGCAAGGACAAGGCCTTCAACGCGCTGGTGGGCCTGGTCATGAAGGCCAGCAAGGGCAAGGCCAACCCGCAACAGGCCAACGAACTGCTCAAGCAGAAGCTGCAGGGCTGAAATGCCCGACGCCCGATGACAAAAGGCCCGCGATGCGGGCCTTTGTCCTGGCAGGCGGCGGTCAGGGCCGGGTCACCGCGGTGGCGGCATTGCCGCTGCCGCCGCTGACGCCATGTTCCGCCCAGAGCCGACGCAGGCGAGCCAGCTCTTCATCGAAACGCGCGTTGACGCGGGCTTTTTCCTCGACCTGCGCAAACAGGAAGCGCTGCTGCGTCTTCTGTTCGTGGTCGTTGTCTTCGAGCTTGCGGCGCAGCCACTCCGGCGCCTTCTTCGGGTCGTTCTGGTAGAACTCCAGCTCGGTGTCGATCTCGCGCCGCTGCTGGTTCAGGGCCTCTGCCCGCTTGTTGACCGCCGCAATCACCTCATCGATCTGGGTCAGGGCCTCGGCCCGCTCGCGGTCATGCGCTGCCTTGTTCGGGTAGCGCATGAACAAGGCCTTGTCGCGACGCTTTTCGTCGGCGATCCGGGCCTGTGCTTCGGCTTCCTTGCGCTTCTCGGCCTCGATGCGGGCCCGCTCATCGGCGGTGTAGCTGGGCGGAATGACCCGCTTGACCGTGCCGCTGCTGCCCAGCTCCCGCTGTTCACGGTCCAGACACTGGGTGATGGGTCGGTCGGATGTGATGCGGCGGCCGCTCGCGTCCGTGCAACTGTAGATTCCCGGCTTGACCTCCGTGCGCGAAGTCTGCGCGGGCACCTCGGCGACCTGCATGGCCAGCACCGCCATGGCACCCGCGCCGGCACGGGCGCCGGACAGAAGAACGGGGAAGCGGCTGGTCCTGGGCAAGATGGGGATTCCTCACTGAACGCCGTATCGCTGCCGGTAGGCCAGCACACGTTCGCGGTGGATGTCCAGATCCCCGCCGGCTTTTAATTCCAGATACTGCATCAAATCAGCCAAACGTGCAATGGCGCATACTTTCAGGCCCAGTTCGCGCTGAACGTACTGCACGGCGCTGTGGTCCACATCCCTGAGCACGCCGTCGGCGCCGGTCTCGGTGGCCTTCTCCTGCCGGTCCAGGGCAATCGCCACCGCATGGGGGGTGGCGCCCGCCGCCCGGATGAGCGCAATGGACTCGCGCGCCGCGGTGCCGGCACTCATGACATCGTCCACGATCAGCACGCGTCCCTTGAGCGGCGCACCCACCAGGGTGCCGCCCTCGCCGTGGTCCTTGGCTTCCTTGCGGTTGTAGGCGAAGGGCACGTTGCGCCCCTGGCGGGCCAGCTCGATGGCCACCGCCGCACCCAGGGGAATGCCCTTGTAGGCCGGCCCGAAGATCATGTCGAACTCGATGCCGCTGGCGATCAGGGCCTGTGCATAGAATTGCGCGAGCCTGCCCAGCTTCGCACCGTCGTCGAACAGACCGGCGTTGAAGAAGTAGGGGCTCATCCGGCCTGCCTTGGTCTTGAATTCGCCAAAGCGCAAGACACCGGCATCGACACAGAACTGCACGAAATCCTGCGCCAGCACACCACCTTCGGCCGGTGCGGCACCCTTTTCAGAGACCATGGGAATGTCCTTGTTCAAACTGACCAGCCTCAACCTCAACGGCATCCGCTCGGCCACCAGCAAAGGGCTGGAAACCTGGCTGGCCACGCATGCACCCGATTGTATTTGTGTGCAGGAAGTCAAGGCCCAGGCGCCCGACGTGAGCGGTCGCTTCGAGGAACTGGCCGGCCTGCGCGGGCACTTCCACTTTGCCGAGAAGAAGGGCTACTCAGGCGTGGCGGTCTACACCCGGCACGAGCCCAGCGAGGTGGTCACCGGCTTCGACGGTGGCGAGTTCGACAGCGAGGGGCGCTATGTCGAACTGCGCTTCGACACACCCGCACGCAAGCTCTCGGTCATCAGCGTGTACTTTCCCAGCGGCTCCTCAGGACCGGAACGGCAGGAGGCCAAGTACCGATTCCTGGACGCGATCTACCCGCACCTGATGGCCCTGAAGGCGCAGCGCGAGTTCGTCATCTGCAGCGACGTCAACATCGCGCACACCGAAAAGGACCTGAAGAACTGGAAGAGCAACCAGAAGAACAGCGGCTTCCTGCCCGAGGAGCGCGCCTGGATGACCCAGCTGCTGGGCGAAGGCGGTCTGGTGGATGTGTACCGGCAACTGCAGCCTGACACGACCGATGCCTGCTACACATGGTGGAGCAACCGGGGTCAGGCCTACGCCAAGAACGTGGGCTGGCGTCTGGACTATCACCTGGCCACACCGGCCCTGGCGGCCACGGCGCGCACCGAATCCATCTACAAGGGCGAGAAGTTCAGCGACCACGCGCCCATCACCATCGAGTACGAACTCGGACTCTGATCCGGGGACGCCGAGACCCTGGGTCCACACCACCGGTAAGCAGTGCTTCGGACAAGGGCCTGGCCGGGTGTGGCACTGGCTGATGGCGGGTGGCCGTCAGGGCCGATCGTCCGATCGGGTTGGTGAAGAGATTGGACGTCAGGCAGATCCATCTGTCCAATACAGAATGGTGACGCTACCATCTGGAAAACAGATGGAAGAACCAACCCCATGGAACTGCGACAACTGCGCTACTTCGTGGCGATTGCCGACAGCGGCAGCTTCACCAAGGCCGCCGAGCGGGTGTACGTGGCCCAATCGGCCTTGAGCCACCAGCTGGCGCAGCTGGAAGACGAGCTGGGCACCCCCCTGTTCGACCGCTCCCGCCGGGGCGTGGAGCTGACCGAGGCGGGTCAGCGCTTCTTTCCGCACGCGGTGTCCATCCTGCGTCAGGCCGAGGAAGCGCTGGCCAGCGCCCGCAGCACCGACCAGGAACCCGAGGGCAAGGTGGTGTTCGGCATCCCGCACAGCGCCTCGAACGCCCTGGCCCTGCCGCTGCTGCGTGAGGTCCGCCAGCGCCTGCCCAAGGTCACGCTGGAACTGACCGAGGAACTCACGGGCAACCTGACGCGCCAGTTGCGCACCGGTCAGATCCAGCTGGCGGTGCTGTTCGAGGATGGTCAGCTGGGCGGCTTTTCGGTGACCCGGGTACTCAGCGAACAACTGCATCTGATCGAACCCGAGGACGCCAGCCCGACACCGGCCAAAGGCCGCCCCCCGGTGCGCCCCCTCTCGCTGCGGCAGGCGCTGTCACGCCCGCTGATCCTGCCGGCCAGCCCGCATGGCGTGCGTCCCATCATCGAGGCGGCTGCGGCCACGGCCGGCTTGCCCCCGCCGCGCGTGGAGGCCGACATCAGCTCCATCAGCATCCTGCGCACCACCCTGCTGGCCGGCATGGGTCGCACGCTGTTGCCGGTCATGCCCCTGCTGCCCGAGATCCAGGCGGGCCTGCTGAGGGCAACGCCAGTCACCCGGCTTGACCGCACTCTGGCCGTGTGCAGCTCGGCCCACATTCCCCGCTCACCGGCCTGTCAGGCGGTGGCGGACCTGGCGGTGGCACTGATGCAGCGCCTTTGCAGCAGCGGGCAGTGGTCAGGCTCCCGGGCCCTGCCGGCAGGGAAGGCGCATGACTGAGGGACAATCGGCGCGAAACCCCTGCCACCGCTTTGCCGCATGAACGCCAGCACCCCCACCGCGCCCGGCCCCCTGCAGGGCCTGAAGATCGTCGAGATGGGCCAGCTCATCGCCGGACCCTTTGCCGCCAAGACCCTGGGCGACCTGGGCGCCGAGGTCATCAAGATCGAGCCTCCCGAAGGCGGCGATCCGTTGCGCCAATGGCGGCTGATCAAGGACGGCACCTCGGTCTGGTGGCAGGTCCAGTCGCGCAACAAACGCTCCATCGCGCTGGACCTGCGCCAGCCCGAAGGCCAGGCCATCGCCCGCGAACTGATCGCGCAAGCCGATGTGCTGGTCGAGAACTTTCGCCCCGGCACCCTGGAGGGCTGGGGCATGGACTACGCCTCGCTGGCCGGCACCAACCCCGGCCTCATCCTGCTGCGCATTTCGGGCTATGGCCAGACCGGTCCCTACCGCGACAAACCCGGCTTCGGCGTCATTGGCGAAGCCATGGGTGGCCTGCGTCACCTCACGGGCGAACCAGGCCGCGTGCCAGTACGCTGCGGGGTATCCATCGGGGATACGCTGGCCTCGCTGCATGGCGTCATCGGCATCCTCGCGGCGCTGCATCACCGGCAGGCCACCGGCCGCGGACAGGTGATCGACGTGGCCCTGCACGAGGCGGTTTTCAACGTGATGGAGAGCCTGCTTCCCGAGTACAGCGCTTTCGGCACGGTGCGCGAGCCCGCCGGCAGCGCCCTGCCCGGCATCGCGCCGTCCAATGCCTACCGCTGCCGGGATGGCCAGGTGCTGGTGGCCGGCAATGGTGACAGCATCTTCAAGCGCTTGATGGTGGCCATCGGGCGCCCCGATCTGGCCGAGCGGCCGGACCTGGCCAGCAACACCGGGCGGGTGGCATCGGTGGCGGAAATCGACGGCGCCATCGGCCACTGGACCGGCGAGCGGACCGTGAACGAGGTGCTGGCGGCCCTGGATGCGGCCCAGGTGCCGGTCGGCCGCATCTACACCGCCCGCGACATTGCCGAGGACCCCCACTACCGCGCCCGCGACATGATCCTGACCCAGCGCACGCGCGAGGGCTACGAGGTCGAGGTGCCGGGCATCGTGCCCAAGCTCTCTGTCACACCCGGCGGCATTCGCAGCCCGGCACCGCGCCTGGGTGAGGATACCGACGCCGTTCTGCGTGAGCTCGGCCACACCGACGAGCAGATCGCTGCCCTGCGCGCGCGCGGACTCATCCGCTGATCTGGCCGCCCCCATTTTTTCAGCCCCATCCCATGCTTCAGTACCGCACCATTCCCGTCACCGCCTTCGCCCAGAACTGCTCTATCGTCTGGTGTGACGAAACCATGGACGCCGCCGTGATCGACCCGGGCGGCGACATCGACCGCCTGATCGAGGCCGCACGCCTCCTGGGCGTGACCCTCAAGGCCATCTGGCTGACCCACGCCCACATCGACCACGCCGGTGGCACGGCAGCCCTGGCCGAACGTCTGGCACTGCCCATCATCGGACCACACCCCGGCGACCAGTTCTGGATCGACGCCCTGCCCCAGCAGAGCCAGATGTTCGGCTTTCCGCCCGCCGGGCATTTCACGCCGACACGCTGGCTGGCCGACGGCAACACCGTGCAGATTGGCCATTGCACGCTGAACGTGCGGCACTGCCCGGGCCACACACCAGGGCACGTGGTGTTTCACAGCCCACAGGCGCAGCGCGCCTTCGTGGGCGACGTGTTGTTTGCCGGCAGCATCGGCCGCACCGACTTCCCGCAGGGCAACCACGCCCAG
>JAJPEW010000099.1 GCA_021166755.1 Hydrogenophaga sp.
GCGCGGGGCGCTGGCGCGGGGGGGATGGGGGTGTGCGACGCATCCGCTTCCTGGAGTCCATGACAGCCAGCATTCTGTCCAACGGTCGGGTGCACCCGGCATTCGGCATGGCGGGCGGTCAAGCAGGCGCGCCTGGCATCAACCGGGTGCTCCGGGCTGACGGTCGGGTCGAGGTGCTGGCACACATCGGCCAGGCCGACATGGCGCCTGGTGATGTGTTCGATATCCAGACCCCCGGGGGTGGAGGCTTTGGGGCCGCCTGATGCGGCATGGCGGGCTGGCCATGCCGGCCCGCATCACAGCTCTTCGACGCGACGGGCCGGATAGCTGTCCCAGGCCTGGCAGCCGGGGCATTGCCAGAAGTGCTGGCGGGCCTCGAAACCGCAGGCCGCGCAGCGATAGCGTTGCAGGGGCCCGCAAGCCGCTTCCAGGGCATTCTTCACATGGGCTTGTGCGGTCGGATCGCTGAGGGTTTCGCCTTCCAGCCAGCGCGTGGCCATCACCAGCGACGGTTCATGAGCCAGGTGTGACAGGAAGCGCTGTCGGCGCGACCGGTCATCGGCCCCCAGACTGGCCAGCGCTTCCGAAACATCGAGCGAGGGGGCTCGTGCGTGAGCCGCTTCCAGCATCCGGATCGCATCGGCTTCCTTGCCCAGCTTGCGCGCCAGTTCCACCAGATGCCGGGCCGCCAGAGGCAGTGCCTGGGGGGCATGCTGGTTCAGTTTCTCCAGCGCCGTGTAGGCGCCGGCCAGATCGCCCACCTGGGTGCGCAGGGCCGAAATCGCCAGCCAGCCACGCGCCAAGGACGGCACCCTTGTCACGGCCTCATCCAGCAGCTTGAAGGCCTGCAGGCTGTTGCCCGCACGCTGCGCCAGCTCGGCTTCTTCACACAGATAGTGGGCCAGGCGCCCCACGAAGCTGCCCGGCTGGGCCTGGTCCAGCTTTTCGGCAATCCGGCGCGCCTGAGGCCAATCGCGCGAGCGCTCGTAAATGGACAGCAGCGCCAGCAGGGCTTCGCCTTCGAAATCGGACCCCTCGAGTTTGGCCAGCGCCGTCTCTGCACGGTCCAGCAATCCCGCCTTCAGGAAATCAAGGGCCAGTGCATGCTGCGCCCGATCACGATCCTTTCGGCCAATGTCCGAGCGCGCCAGCAGATGCTCGTGGACCCGAACGGCGCGGTCGTAGTCGCCACGCCGACGGAACAGGTTGCCCAGCGCGAAGTGCAGTTCGGCGGTATCCGGATCGCTCTGGACCGCCTCGATGAACGCGTCGATCGCCTGGTCCTGTTGTTCGTTGAGCAGGTGATTGAGGCCGCGAAAATAGGCCCGGGGCGCCTGGCGACCTGCGATGCGCCACTGTTTCAGATCCAGCCGGGAGGCGATCCAGCCCAGGGCAAACGCAATTGGCAAGCCCCACAGCAGCCAGGTCAGGTCAAGTTCCATGCCGGTTCTCCACCGCGTCGGTGATCACCGCAGCCGGTTGGGCAGGCGCTGGCGCAGCACTCAAGGGGGTGGCGGCCTTCTGGCTGGCTTTGCGGCGGGCGCGCAGCCACAGGGGCAGCATCACGATCACCCCCAGGAACACGCCCAGCACCAGAGCCACCAGCAGCGCAAGCACCAGCGGGGCTTGCCAGGACACGCCAAAGAACAGGTGCAGCGTGACGGGCGCCTGGTTGTTCAGGGCGAAAGCGAACAACACAAAAAAAATGGCTGCGTTGAGCAGCCACATCAGGTATTTCAAGTCATCCCCTCTGTGGTGGGGACGATTGTACCGGTCACTCGGGTTTGCCCGTCTCCTGACCGAGGATGGCCGCGGTTCGCGCATCCACCTGTTCACGCAGGGCCTTGCCCGGCTTGAAGTGGGGAACACGCTTCTCCGGGATCATCACGCTTTCGCCCGACCGCGGATTGCGACCGATGCGGGGGGAGCGGCGGTTGACCGAGAAGCTGCCGAAGCCGCGAATCTCGATCCGGTGTCCCTTGACCAGGGCATCGCCCATGGCATCGAGAATGGCCTTGACGGCGTACTCGGCATCACGGTGCGTCAGCTGGCTGAAGCGGCCGGCCAGCGCTTCGACGAGGTCGCTGCGGGTCATGTTGTGTCAACCGGGATGGGTGGTGTCCTGAAAAGCAAACGGGGGAGGGCAGGCCCTCCCCCGCTCCTGAGCCAGATCAGTTGTTGTTGTCCAGCTTGGCGCGCAGCAGGGCGCCCAGGCTGGTGGTACCGGCGTTGCCGGTGTTCTGGTTCAGGCTGGCCATGGCTTCGTTCTGGTCCGCCATGTCCTTGGCCTTGATCGACAGCTGGATGTTGCGGGTCTTGCGATCCACGTTCACCACCACAGCGCTGACTTCGTCGCCTTCCTTGAGCACGTTGCGGGCATCTTCCACGCGGTCACGGGAGATTTCCGAGGCGCGCAGGTAGCCGATGACGTCTTCGCCCAGGTCGATTTCAGCGCCCTTGGCGTCCACGGTTTTGACCTTGCCGGTCACCACGGAGCCCTTGTCGTTGACCGACACGAAGGTGCTGAACGGGTCGCCGTCGAGCTGCTTGATACCCAGGGAAATGCGCTCGCGTTCCACGTCGATGGCCAGCACGATGGCTTCGACTTCCTGGCCCTTCTTGAAGTTGCGCACGGCGGCTTCGCCCGGCTCGTTCCAGGACAGGTCGGACAGGTGCACCAGGCCGTCGATACCGGCAGCCAGACCCACGAAGACGCCGAAGTCGGTGATCGACTTGATCGGGCCCTTGACGCGGTCGCCGCGCTTGGTCTGCTCGGCAAACTCGTGCCAGGGGTTGGCGCGGCACTGCTTCATGCCCAGGGAGATGCGACGCTTGTCTTCGTCGATGTCCAGCACCATGACTTCGACTTCGTCACCCAGCGACACCAGCTTGGACGGGGCCACGTTCTTGTTGGTCCAGTCCATTTCGGAGACGTGCACCAGGCCTTCGATGCCGGGCTCGAGCTCGACGAACGCGCCGTAGTCGGCGATGTTCGTGACCTTGCCGAACATGCGGGTGCCTTGCGGGTAGCGGCGGGCCACACCCAGCCACGGATCGTCACCCAGCTGCTTCAGACCCAGCGAGACACGGTGCTTCTCGGTGTCGAACTTGAGGATCTTGGCGGTGATTTCCTGGCCGGCCTGAACGACTTCGCTCGGGTGGCGGACACGGCGCCATGCCATGTCGGTGATGTGCAGCAGGCCGTCGATGCCGCCCAGGTCCACGAACGCACCGTATTCGGTGATGTTCTTGACCACGCCCTGGACGATGGCACCTTCGCGGAGGGTTTCCATCAGCTTGGCGCGCTCTTCGCCCATGGAGGCTTCCACCACGGCGCGGCGGCTCAGGACCACGTTGTTGCGCTTGCGGTCGAGCTTGATGACCTTGAATTCCATGGTCTTGTTTTCGTACGGCGTCAGGTCCTTGGTCGGACGGCTGTCGACCAGCGAGCCCGGCAGGAAGGCGCTGATGCCGTTGACCATGACCTTGAGGCCGCCCTTGACCTTGGCGCCGGTGGTGCCGGTGACGAAGTCGCCGGATTCCAGGGCCTTTTCCAGGGCCATCCACGAAGCCAGGCGCTTAGCCTTGTCGCGCGACAGGAGCGTGTCGCCGAAGCCGTTCTCGACGGAGTCGATGGCCACGGAAACGAAGTCGCCGACCTGGACTTCGAGTTCGCCCTGGTCGTTCTTGAATTCGGCGATGGGCACATAGGCTTCCGACTTCAGTCCGGCGTTGACCACCACGTGGTTGTGCTCGACGCGCACGACTTCAGCGGTGATGACTTCGCCCGCACGCATTTCAGCGCGCTTGAGGGACTCTTCGAACAGGGCGGCAAAAGATTCAGACATGAGATTTCCTAGAGCTTTCCAGCGGCGGGTGCATCGGGACCTGAGGGGACCATGTGCAGGGATCGTCGGATGGTCGGCGTTGCATGTGTGGTGCGTGACACCACGGGGTTGGTTGAAAAGAACCATCCGGCCTGCGGGCTGGGAACACCCGGCGGGGCCATCTGGGCCATCATGGCCGGGTTGTGGCCGCTGTCTCAGCGGACCGGCAATCCCGACCGGCCTTGCCACCAGTCCAGTACCTGACACACCGATTGCTCGACGTCCAGGCTGGAGTTGTCCAGCAGCAGGGCATCCTCGGCGGGCTTCAGGGGGGCGTGTGCCCGGGACATGTCCCGGTGGTCTCGCGCCTTGAGGTCAGCCAAAAGGTCTTCCATTCTAGCTGGAATTCCCTTGGAAATCAATTGCTTATGGCGTCGCTGGGCACGCTGCTCGGCGCTGGCGGTCAGGTAGACCTTCAGGGGGGCATCGGGAAAGATGACCGTGCCCATGTCGCGCCCGTCGGCCACCAAGCCCGGCAGACGGCGAAAACCGTGCTGCAGTTCCAGCAAAGCCTGCCGCACCTGGGGCACCGCCGACACCCGCGAAGCTGCCATGCCGGCCGACTCCGCGCGCAAAGCGTCCGACACGTCTTCATCGCCCAGCCAGGTACTTTCACCCTCGAAACGCACCGGCAGGCTTCGCGCCAGCGCGCCCAGCCGGTCGGCGGTCGTCGGGTCGGCCAGCGAGGCTTCATCGGTGGGGATGCCGGCCTTGTCCGCGGCCAGGCCGACCAGGCGGTACAGGGCTCCCGAATCCAGCAGGTGATAGCCCAGTCGTGCGGCCACCGCTGCCGCCAGCGTGCCCTTGCCCGACGCCGTCGGACCATCCACGCAGATCACCGGAACCTGGCCCGGATAGGCCTGGCACACGCTGAACAGGGCCTCGAAATAGTCGGGGAAGGTCTTGGCCACACACTTGGGGTCCTGAATCCGGATCGGCAGTTGCGCCGGATTGAAGGCCGCCAGCGAGAAACACATCGCCACCCGGTGGTCATCGTAGGTGTGAATGCTGGCCGGCTCCCAGTGGACAGGCGGTGTGATGCGGATGAAGTCGTCGCCTTCTTCCACCGTGGCACCGAGCTTGCGGCATTCGGTGGCCATGGCGGCGATCCGGTCCGTCTCCTTGACCCGCCAGCTGGCGATGTTGCGCAGGGTGGTGGTACCGTCGGCAAACATGGCCATGACAGCCAGGGTCATCGCCGCATCCGGGATGTGGTTGCAGTCCAGGTCAATCGCCTTCAGGGGCCAGCGGCCGCGGCGGATGTGCAGCCGGTTGGCTTCACCGGACACATCCGCACCCATCAGCCGGGCGGCTTCCACAAAACGGATATCCCCCTGGATGGAGGACAGTCCGACACCTTCGATGGTGATCCCGTCATGGCCGGGTGACGCGGGCGCCAGTGCTCCCAGTGCAATGAAGTAGCTGGCCGATGAGGCATCCGCTTCCACATGGACCAGACCCGGCGACCGGTACCGGCTGCCCGCCGGGATGGTGAAGCGAGACCAGCCCTCGCGACTCACTGTCACACCAAACTGCTGCAGAAGGTTCAGGGTGATCTCGATATACGGCTTGGAAATCAGCTCGCCAACCACCTCGATCGTGACCGATCGCTCTCGGGCCACCAGAGGCAAGGCCAGCAGCAGCGCCGTCAGGAACTGGCTGGACACGTCACCCCGCACCCGGATGGGCTGATCCAGGTGCAGATCTGCCGCTTGCCCGTTCCCCAGGCGCAGAGGTGGGTAACCCTCGCTACCCAGACAGTCCACCGGGCAACCGAGCTGCCGCAGAGCCTCGACCAGATCACCGATCGGCCGCTCGTGCATGCGGGCAATGCCACCCAGCTCGAAGCAGCCACCATGGGTCGTGGCCAGCAGGGACAGGGCAGCCGTCAGGGGGCGCATGGCGGTGCCTGCATTGCCCAGAAACAGCGTGGCCTGTCGCACGGGCAGTTGCCCACCGATTCCCTGGACCCGCAGCAAACCGCCGTCCAGGCGATCGAGCTGGCAGCCCAGTTGCTCCAGTGCCTTCAGCATGACACGGGTATCGTCCGAGTCCAGCAGGTCGGCGATCTCGGTGCAGCCCTCACTGAGCGCTGCCAGCAGCAATACGCGGTTGGAGATGCTTTTGGAGCCGGGCAACCGGACGCTGCCACCGGCGGACGCCAGCGGCGGCAGATCGAGAAATTCGGTCGTGTACATGCGAGGGCAGGTGGGCAGCCGCGGGGCTGCCAAAACAGGTCAGCCTTGCGGCTTGATGGCAGACATGCGCCAGTGCGCGCGAGCCTCACTGGCGCGGTCGATCAGGGCTTCAAGGGCATCCGGGTTGCCAGCGTTCAGAGCCGTCTCGAAAGCATGCAACGAGCGCTGGAACTGCTTGCTCTGGGCCAGCAACTCTTCGCGGTTGGACATCAGGATGTCCCGCCAGACGGCGGGATCGCTGGCGGCAATGCGGGTGAAGTCCCGAAAACCCGGTCCCGCCAGGGTAAGGAAATCGGCGCCTTGCTGCTGTCCGGTCACCGCGTTCATCATGGCAAAGGCGATCAGGTGCGGCAAGTGGCTGACGGCCGCATAGGCCGCATCGTGGGCCTCCGGGGTCATCTGCTTGACGTGGCATCCCAGCGCCGTCCAGACACGGTGGGCCTTTTCCAGCTGGATGGGCTCGGTGCGCTCGATGGGGGTCAGAATGACCTGGCGACCCATGTACAGATCGGGGTCGGCATGATCGACGCCCGCCAGCTCCTTGCCGGCAATCGGATGGGCAGGGACGAACACGCCCACCTGGTCACGCAGCACGCGCCGGGCGGCGTCGATCACTTCCCGCTTGGTCGAGCCGACATCCATGATCAGCACATCCTTGCCGACCAGATGGCGGATGGCCTTGAACGTGGCCTCCGTCGCCGACACCGGGACCGCCACCAGCACCAGGTCCGCACCCGAGACCGCCAGCAAGGCAGACGGGGCCTCGACATCGATCACGCCCATCTGCCGCGCCCGTTCGGTGGTCGATGGCGACTTGCTGTAGCCCACCACCCGCTTGACCAGGCCCGCCTTCTTCAGGGCCAGTGCAAACGAGCCGCCCATCAGGCCGCAGCCGATCAGGCCAAGTTGCTCAAACATGGGTGCTCCCCTGCAACGCCGTCATCATTCGCTCACCGGGTACGCGCCCAGCACCTTGTAGTAGGCACACAGCCCTTGCAGTTCCTGGAGCGCTGCGGCCACATTGGCCTGGGACGGGTGTCCTGCAATGTCAATGTAGAAGTAATACTCCCACTGTCCGGATTTCGCCGGACGAGATTCGAATCTTGTCATCGAGACCCCGTTGGACTTCAGCGGCACGAGCAGGTCATGCACCGCCCCAGGGCGGTTGGGCACCGACACCACGATGCTGGTGCAGTCACGGCCGGAGGCCGGCGGCATGGCCAGGGTCTGCGGCAGGCAGATCACGGCAAACCGGGTGCGGTTGTACGCCTCGTCCTGGATCGCGTGGGCGACGATGTGCAGTCCGAATTGGGCCGCTGCGCGCTCGCTGGCCAGCGCAGCCCAGGCCGGGTTCGTGGCGGCCAGCCGGGCGCCTTCGGCGTTGCTGGAGACGGCGCGACGTTCGGCATGGGGCAGGTGCTGCGACAGCCAGCCCTGGCATTGCGCCAGGGCCTGAGGGTGCGCCATCACCACCTCGATGCCATCCAGCGAATTGGTCTGTCTCAGCAGGTTGTGTCGCACCAGCAGGCTGACCTCCCCGACCACATGGACCGGCGAGCGCAGGAACAGATCCAGCGAGCGCGCCACCACGCCTTCGGTGGAGTTCTCGACGCCCACGACACCGAACTGCGCGGTGCCAGCCGCCGTGGCATGGAAGACCTCGTCAAAACTGCTGCAGTAGATCAGGTTGGCTGCGCTGCCGAAAAATTCGATGGCGGCCTGCTCGCAGAAGGTTCCCTCCGGACCCAGCACCGCCACCCGCTGAGGGGTTTCCAGGGCGAGGCAGGCCGACATGATCTCGCGCCAGATCGCCGCCACATGCTGGTTGAGCAGAGGTCCCTGGTTGGCGTGCTGGATCTTCTCGATCACCTGCGCCACCCGGTCAGGGCGGAAGAAGGGTGTGCCTTCGTGCCGCTTGAGTTCACCCACCTGCTCGGCGACGCGCGCGCGCTGGTTCAGCAGGGACAGCAGTTGCTGGTCGATCGAATCGATCTGCACCCGCAGGGCACCCAGGGCCTCCGACTGGACAGGTTGCGATTTGCCGCTCATGCCTGTTCCTTTTCGAAGTCACGCATGTAGCTCACCAGCGCCTGAACGCCAGCCAGCGGCATGGCGTTGTAGATGCTGGCGCGCATGCCGCCGACCGACTTGTGGCCCTTGAGTTGCAGCAAGCCGCGCTCCCGGGCACCGGCCAGAAAAGCATCGTTGCGGCTCTCGTCGCGCAGGAAGAACGGGATGTTCATGCGGGAGCGGCAGTTCTCGGCGACCTTGTTGACGTATAAGGCCGACTGGTCGATGAAATCGTAGAGCAACCTGGCCTTGGCGATGTTCCGGGCTTCCATGGCGGCAATGCCTGTCAGGTCGCCTTCGCGCTGTCGCTTGAGCCACTGGAAAACCAGTCCAGCCATGTAGATGCCGTAGGTGGGCGGCGTGTTGTACATGGAGGCGTTGTCGGCCACCGTCTTGTATTCGAAGGCGCTGGGGCAGATCGGCAACGCGCGGCCCAACAGGTCTTCGCGCACCACCACCAGGGTCACGCCCGCCGGGCCCAGGTTCTTCTGTGCACCGCCGAAGGCCAGGCCGACACGCGACCAGTCCACCGGGCGTGAGGCCACGTGCGATGAGAAGTCAATCACCAGCGGGGCATCGCAGCCCAGGGACTTGAGGTCGGGCAATTCGTGGAACTCGACGCCATGGATGGTCTCGTTGCTGCAGATGTGCACGTACTGGGCGTCGGCACTGAGCTTCCAGCTGGCCGGGGCGGGCAGGGTGGTGTGGCCGTCGGCTTCGCTGCTGGCGATCACGTTCGCGGTGGCGTACTTGCGCGCTTCCTTGGCCGACTTCTGGCTCCAGCTACCGGTGACCACGAAATCGACGGTGCCGCCGCGCGAAAGGTTCAGGGGCACGATGGCGTTTTCTGCGAGACCACCGCCCTGCATGAACAGGATGCGGAAGTTCGCCGGCACCGCCAGCAGTTCGCGCAGATCGGCCTCGGCCTGCGCGGCGATCGACATGAATTCCTTGCCGCGATGGCTCATCTCCATCACGCCTAGGCCGCTGCCATGCCAGTCCAGCATCTCGGCGGCCGCCTGCTGCAGCACTTCTTCCGGCATGGCGGCCGGGCCGGCCGAGAAGTTGTAAGGACGTTGCGTCATGCGGCGTCACCTGCCGCTTCCTCACCGTCCAGTGCCTCAGGCATGTGGGCGTCGTTTTCGACAATGCGCTGCAGGCCGGACAGCTCAGCGCCTTCATCCAGCGAAATCAGCGTCACGCCCTGGGTGGCACGGCCCATTTCCCGGATCTCGCTGACCCGCGTGCGCACGAGGACGCCCGTGTCGGTGATCAGCATGATCTCGTCGTCCGCAAGCACCAGCGTGGCTGCGACGACCTTGCCATTGCGCTCGCTCTGCTGGATGGCGATCATGCCCTTGGTACCCCGACCGTGACGGGTGTACTCGGTGATCGGGGTGCGTTTGCCATAACCGTTGATCGTGGCGGTCAGCACGCTTTGCTGCTCGTCTTCGGCCACCAGCATGGCAATCACGCTCTGGCCTTCCTCGATCATCATGCCGCGCACCCCACGGGCATTGCGGCCCATGGGCCGAACATCGTTTTCGTCAAAGCGCACCGCCTTGCCGCCGTCGCTGAACAACATCACGTCGTGCTTGCCATCGGTCAGCGCGGCACCGATCAGGAAGTCCCCTTCGTCGAGGTCCACGGCAATGATGCCCGCCTTGCGCGGGTTGCTGAACTCGGTCAGCGCCGTCTTCTTGACCGTGCCCATGCTGGTGGCCATGAACACGTAGTGGTCCTCGGGGAAGCTGCGGAACTCGCCGGTCAGTGGCAGCACCACGTTGATCTTTTCGCCTTCCTGCAGCGGGACCATGTTGACGATGGGGCGACCGCGCGAACCGCGCGAGCCGGCAGGCACCTCCCAGACCTTGAGCCAGTAGAGGCGGCCGCGGTTGGAGAAGCACAGGATGTAGTCGTGCGTGTTGGCGATGAAGAGCTGGTCGATCCAGTCGTCTTCCTTGGTCGCCGTCGCCTGCTTGCCGCGACCCCCACGCTTCTGGGCACGGTACTCGGAAAGCGGCTGGCTCTTGATGTAGCCGCTGTGCGAGAGCGTGACCACCATGTCGGTCGGGGTGATCAGGTCCTCGGTCGAGAGGTCCTGGGCGCTGTGCTCGATCTCGCTGCGGCGGGCGCCCAGCTTGGTCTGGCCGAACTCGGTCTTCACCGCCACCAGTTCGTCTCCGATGATGGTCGACACGCGCTCGGGCTTGGCCAGGATGTCCAGCAGATCGTCGATCTCGGCCATCACATCCTTGTACTCGGCCACGATCTTGTCCTGCTCCAGACCGGTCAGGCGCTGCAGGCGCATCTGCAGGATTTCCTGGGCCTGTGTCTCTGACAGGCGGTACAGGCCGTCGCCCTGCATGCCGAACTCGCGCTCCAGGCCTTCGGGACGGTAATCGTCGGCGTTGACGGTGCCGCCATCGGCCTTGGCACGGGTGAGCATCTGCCGCACCAGCTGGCTGTCCCAGCTGCGCGTCATCAGTTCGGCCTTGGCCACCGGCGGGGTGGGGCTTTCGCGGATGATGCGGATGAACTCGTCGATGTTGGCCAGTGCCACCGCCAGACCTTCAAGGACGTGGCCGCGCTCGCGTGCCTTGCGCAGGTTGTACACCGTGCGACGGGTCACCACCTCGCGGCGGTGCTCCAGGAACACCGTGATCAGGTCCTTGAGGTTGCACAGGCGGGGCTGACCGTCAATCAGCGCCACCATGTTGATGCCGAAGGTGTCCTGCAGCTGTGTCTGCTTGTAAAGGTTGTTGAGCACCACCTCAGGCACTTCGCCGCGCTTGAGTTCGATCACCAGGCGCATGCCGGATTTGTCCGACTCATCCTGTATGTGGCTGATGCCCTCGAGCTTCTTCTCGTGAACCAGCTCGGCGATGCGCTCCTGCAGGGTCTTCTTGTTGACCTGGTAGGGAATCTCGTCAACGATGATGGCCTGGCGCTGCCCCTTGTCGATGTCCTCGAAATGGCATTTGGCGCGCATCACCACGCGGCCACGACCGGTGCGATAGCCGTCCTTGACGCCCTGGATGCCATAGATGATGCCCCCGGTGGGGAAGTCCGGCGCCGGGATGATCTCCATCAGTTCGTCGATGGAGCCGTCCGGGTTCTTGAGCGAGTGCAGGCAGGCGTCCACCACCTCATTGAGGTTGTGCGGCGGAATGTTGGTGGCCATGCCCACCGCGATGCCGCCAGAGCCGTTGACCAGCAGGTTGGGCAGGCGCGTCGGCAGCACCAGCGGCTCTTTTTCCGAGCCGTCGTAGTTGGGGCCGAAATCCACCGTTTCCTTGTCGATGTCCGCGAGCATCTCGTGCGCGATCTTGGACATGCGGATTTCGGTGTAGCGCATGGCGGCCGCGTTGTCCCCGTCGACCGAACCGAAGTTGCCCTGCCCATCGACCAGCATGTGGCGCAGGGAAAAGTCCTGCGCCATGCGCACGATGGTGTCGTACACCGCGCTGTCGCCGTGCGGGTGGTACTTACCGATGACGTCACCGACGATACGCGCCGACTTCTTGTAGGGACGGTTCCAGTCGTTGTTAAGCTCGTGCATCGCGTACAGGACACGGCGGTGCACCGGCTTGAGGCCGTCGCGGGCGTCCGGCAGGGCTCGCCCGACGATCACGCTCATGGCGTAGTCGAGGTAGCTGCGACGCATCTCCTCTTCAAGACTGATGGGCAGGGTCTCTTTGGCGAACTGGGTCATGAGCGTTGGAAGCTGTCGTGGTGCCGGCCGCGTCGCGGCCAGGGCAAGCGCTCCATTTTAGTGGGCAGCGTCGGCCCGGCTTTCAGCTTGCATCAGACTTGGGGTGTTGCTCTCGGGCAACGCGTATCCGGGCTATCAACCGCGCCGCCGCGCTGCCGTGTGCGGGACACCTTGCCTCTGCGCGGCTTGTGGCACAATGATTCAAGCGTTTAAGTGGTGGTCACTTCAAGCGCCATCCGATACTTCCATTCGGCCCGCCGAGGCAAACCAAGAGGAATACCATGAAGAAACTGAACAAAGTGGCAATGCTGTTCGCTACCGCCGCCCTGGCGACCGCCGCCGGCGCCCAGACCATCGACAACTGGCGCAACGGTACTTCCGAACTCGTCTGGAAGAACGGCACCAACGAACTGTGCTGGCGTGATGCCTCCTGGACCCCCGCCACCGCTGCCCAAGGCTGCGACGGCGCGATCGTGCCGGCTCCGGCACCTGCTCCGGCTCCCGCTGCTGCTGCACCCGCCCCGGCGCCCGCTGCTGCTCCTGCACCGAAGCCCGCCGCCACCAAGGTGACCTACGCCGCCGACGCCTTCTTCGACTTCGACAAGGCCGTCCTGAAGAAGGAAGGCAAGGCCAAGCTGGACGACCTGGCCGACAAGGTCAAGGGCATCAACCTGGAAGTCGTGATCGCTGTCGGTCACACCGACTCCACCGGTCCCGATGGCTACAACCAGAAGCTGTCCGTCCGCCGTGCCGAAGCCGTCAAGGCCTATCTGGTGAGCAAGGGCATCGAAGCCAACCGCGTCTACACCGAAGGCAAGGGCGAAGGCCAGCCGGTCGCTGACAACAAGACCCGCGAAGGTCGCGCCAAGAACCGTCGCGTGGAAGTGGAAGTCGTCGGCACCCGCGCCAACTGATTCCCCGGTCACAGACCTCTGAAAAACCGCGCTTCGGCGCGGTTTTTCTTTGGGGCTGGCGATAATGTCGGCATGAATCCGAACGTCAACGCCGATCCGGCCGAACTGGCCAAATTTTCAGACCTGGCCCACCGGTGGTGGGATCCCGAGAGCGAGTTTCGCCCGCTCCATCAGATCAACCCGTTGAGGCTGGCCTGGATCGATGGGCTGGCGCCGTTGGCGGGCAAGCGGGTGCTCGACGTGGGCTGTGGCGGTGGCATTCTGTCCGATTCGATGGCGCGCAAGGGTGCGCAGGTGACCGGTATCGATCTCTCGGTCAAAGCCCTGCGGGTGGCCCAACTGCACGCGCTGGAGGCGGGGACGTCCGGGGTTGAGTACCGCGAAGTGAGCGCCGAAGACCTGGCGGCCGAGCAACCGGGCACGTTTGATGTGGTCACCTGCATGGAGATGCTGGAGCATGTCCCGGATCCATCCTCGGTGGTCCGAGCCTGCAGTCAGTTGGTCAAGCCCGGCGGCTGGGTTTTCTTCTCGACCATCAACCGCAACCCCAAGTCCTTCCTGTTTGCGATCGTGGGGGCGGAGTATGTCCTCCAGTTGCTGCCCAAGGGCACGCATGAATGGGCCAAGTTCATCCGGCCCAGCGAGCTTGCGTCCTATTGCCGGCAGGCCGATCTGGACCTGCAGGGCACGCGAGGCATGGAATACAACCCGTTGACGCGGCGCTACTGGCTCAGCGATGACACGAGCGTCAACTACATGATCGCCACCCGTCGCGCACCGTGAGCCGGCTGCCGTTCCCGGGGCAGGTGCAGGCCCTTCTGTTCGACCTGGACGGTACGCTGATCGACAGCGCACCGGATCTGGCCGCTGCGGCCGAGCGCATGAGGGCCAGAAGGGGAATGTCACCTCTGCCGCTGGCCCAGTACCGGCCCCATGCCAGTTCGGGCGCCCGAGGCATGCTGCGAATCGGTTTCGGCGCGGATCCCTCGGATGCGATGTACGAGAGCCTGCGCCAGGAGTTTCTGGCCGAGTATGAGTCGGGTCTCTTGAACCTGACGGCACCCTTTGAGGGGGTGACGTCATTGCTGGACGTCCTCACCCAGGTGGGTTGCCCCTGGGGCATTGTCACGAACAAGGCGGAGAGGTTCACCCAGCCCATGGTGGCCGGGCTGCCTCTGCTGGGTCGGGCTGGCGCGGTGGTCTGCGGCGACACCACGCCCTACGCAAAGCCGCACCCTGAGCCGTTGCTGGAGGCGGCGCGACGGCTGGGTGTGGACCCGGGCGCCTGCATCTACGTGGGCGATGACGAGCGCGACATCCTGGCGGGTCGGGCGGCGGGCATGTTCACCGTCGCCGCCAGCTATGGCTATCTGGGGGCGGCAGGCGCTGCAGAGCACTGGCAAGCCGATGCAGCCATTGAATTTCCTGGTCAGCTCTTGAAATTGCTGGACTTGCCTTAAACTGTCGAGCACAGGGGCTGCACTGGTTTCGACGTGGGTTCGGGCACGCAGCAGGGCATGTCGAGGTTCTGTCACCTCGTTAAACCGCAGAAAAAAAGTAACTGCAAACGACGAACGTTTCGCACTCGCCGCTTAATCCGGTGAGCCTTGCAACAGCAGGCCGATAGGCTGGGCAAGGGCGGTCGCAAGACTGTCCAGGCTGCAAGGGAATTCATATCGGCTGGCTTTGCGTCGGGTACCTTGACGCAAGGCGAGATCCAAGGGTACTGGTTGCCGGCATAGCGTGTCGCTGCGCGATGCCGGTGGCGAGATCCAAAACAGACGACTACACATGTAGAACTGCGCGAAGAAGGCTTGCGGACGGGGGTTCAAATCCCCCCAGCTCCACCATATGCCAAACAAGGCCACCATTTTCCAGAGGAAATGGTGGCCTTTTCTATTGGTTTGCATGGATTGGCGAGGGCGGCGGCATCCAGGGTCGCCGATTGCCTTGCATCCCCATGCTCCATCGGGTATGGTCAAAGGCTTTGGTACGATTTTTCAACTTCGGCAGCAGGTCTCTCTTTGCTGCTGATCATTACGAGGAGTACTTTTCCATGGATCGTCGTTCCCTGATGAAGAATGCCGGGCTGGCCGGCGTGCTGGCTGCCGGTATCGCACCCGCGGTGCACGCGCAAGCGGCCGTTCGCTGGCGTCTGGCTTCCAGCTTCCCGAAGTCGCTGCCCACCATCTTTGGCTCGGCCGAGAAGTTCTCGGAGACGGTCAAGGCCTTGTCGGGTGGACGCTTCGAGGTGTCGATCCATGCCGCCGGTGAACTGGTGCCCGCCTTTGGCGTCGTCGATGCGATCCAGGACAACACGATCGAGATGGCCCAGACCGCTCCCTATTACTTCACCGGCAAGGACCCGATCTTCGCTTTCGGTTGCGCTGTGCCCTTTGGCCTGACCGCGCGCCACATGGATGCCTGGATGGAGCACGGCAACGGCCGCAAGCTGCTGGACGAGTTCTATGCCAAGTACAACATCCTGTCGATGAGCTCGGGCAACACCGGCACGCAGATGGGCGGCTGGTACCGCCGCGAGATCAAGAAGGTGTCCGACCTCAAGGGTCTGAAGATGCGTCTGGGTGGTGGCCTGTTCGGCGAAACCATGGCCAAGCTGGGCGTGGTCGCCCAGAACATGCCGGCCGGGGAGGTCTACCAGGCGCTGGAAAAGGGCACGCTGGACGCCACCGAATTCGTCGGTCCTTTCGATGACGAGAAGCTGGGCTTCAACAAGGTGGCGCCGTACTACTACTACCCCGGCTGGTGGGAAGGCGGTGCCGAGCTCGAGTTCTTCATCAACAAGAAGGCATTCGAGGCCCTGTCGGCCGAGAACAAGGCCATCGTCCGGGCCGCTGGCGCGGTGGCCGCACGCGACATGACCGCCAAGTACGATGCACAGAACCCGGCCGCGCTCAAGCGTCTGGTGGCCGCCGGCACCAAGCTGCAAGGCTTCTCCAAGGAGATCATGGACGCTGGCTTCCAGGCCGCCATGGAGGTGTTCGCCGCTCATGAGGCCAAGTCGCCCGAGTTCAAGAAGATCCACCAGGACATGCGTGCCTTCCAGCGCGACCAGATCCTGTGGAGCAAATTCTCGGAGTGGCGTTACGACGGCTACATCGCCAACGCGAAAATCTGAGGACGGCCTGCTGAATGTCGCGAGCGTTGCTTGAGCTGCACGAGGTCCTGTTCAGCCAGGGCTTCGGCACCCGGCGGGTGTGCTGGGGACTGGTTCAGCAGGGGCTGGTGCAGCTCGGTGAAGACCGGCAGCCTTGCGAGGACCCGGCCCAGGCGGTTGACACCGCCGGGCTGGTGTTCTGGGTGCAGGGTGAGCGCTGGACATATCACGCACAGGCGTATCTGATGCTGCACAAGCCGGCTGGCTTTGAGTGCTCGCACAAGCCCGGTGCCCATCCCAGCATCTACACCTTGCTGCCTGCGCCGCTGAGACAGCGCGGCGGATCGGCGGCGGCCGGCGTGCAGGCGGTGGGGCGTCTGGATCAGGACACCACCGGCCTCTTGTTGCTGTCGGATGATGGCAAGTTCATCCATCGGATGACGTCACCTCGGCACCATGTGCCCAAGGTCTATGAGGCGGGTCTCAAGCACCCTGTGACAGACAGTCTGCTCGGCAAGTTGCTGGAAGGGGTGGTGCTGGACGATGACCCCAAGCCGGTGAAGGCATCATCCTGTCGTCGTCTCGACAGTCATCTGCTGGAGCTGGTGCTGACCGAGGGCAAGTACCACCAGGTCAAGCGCATGGTGGCGGCGGCAGGCAACCGGGTCGAGACACTGCACCGCAGCGCCATCGGAGCGCTGGAACTGCCTGCTTCCCTGGCACCTGGTCAATGGCGCTGGTTGACCCCGGAGGAAGTGGCTGCCTTGTCAGCCAAACAGCCGGGCGGGTGAGGGCGCGCCCACGCCGGTCGACGGCATCGGCTCAGAGCAGCTCGCCCTTGCGGCTGTCCAAGGGCTGCAGGAACGAGTTCTCTCCACCCCAGTTGGAATGGAAGTCGCTGCGCGGTTCGACTGTGCTGGGAGGCCAGGTAGACAACGGAGTGAAATCACTCTGCCGGTTCTTGCGCTGGCGGTCGATGGCGGTGCGAAGATTGTTTTGGGCCGCCATCGCTCGCTCTTCCATTTCCCGCTCACGCATGGATTGGGCCAAGGGGGTCTCTCCCAGGAACTCGCCCCGGATCTCGGCCACGGTGGGCAGGCTGTCGGCGCGGACGATCCAGTAGGGAAGCCCGCACTGGGTCAGCAGGGAATGTTTGATCTGGCGGACCGTTCGGGAGATGCCCCCACGTCCGGGCACGTCGACGCAACCGATCACCCGCCCGTCCGAGCGGCAGATGGTGAAGGTGCAGTAGACGCTGCCCAGCAGGGTGTACCAGGCTTTTCCCTGGTCCGGATCCCTGGGCAACGTGAACCGCGTCACGGGCAGTTTGACCATGACATGGTGGTCGTAGAAGGTGCGTGCCAGCCAGTGCCAGACCCGCGTTTCCTCGGTGTTGGCCAGCGGCCTGGCGGTCAGCGGCCAATGTTTGGGGATGCGGCGGCGTCGCTTGGCGCTGCGCTCGGCCCAGACGTGATGGCCCCAGGCGCCCAGCGCCAGCAGCGGGGGTGCCAGCGCGGTGAGCAACCAGGGGTCAAGGACGTCGACGGAAGACATGAGAAGGCGTTGGCGGGGTTTTGTATCCAATTGTGTGCAATTGGCGCACAAAACACCATCCGACCGCAATCCAAGGATTGGGGATGTGTGAACTCTTTGGTATTTTTACCGCGAATTCATCACATCGCCGGTCCGATGCGCGATTTGACAGATGCCGGATGCGTCTCAAACGCCAGCAAGAAATTCGGCGACGGCGTCCGTCAGGCGGTCTGGCTGGTCCCGGTGGGGGCTGTGGCCGCACTGGTCGAGGACGAGCAGTTCGGCGGCTGGGAGGTGTTGGCGGATGTCCTCGACCTGGCGCAGGCTGCCATAAGGGTCGTCAATGCCCTGAATGGCGAGCACAGGCGCCTGGATGGCCGCGCATTCCTGGCGAATATCGAACGACCGGAAGGATTCGCTGAGCCAGATGTCGTTCCATTGCCAGAAAGCGTTGTCGACGTCGTGGTGGTAGCGGGAAAGACGTTCGCGCAGGCTGCCGGGCGATTGATGGTCCAGGTACTGCTGGCGGGCCGTGTCGATGGCCTGGATGGTCATCTCCTCCACGAAAACGTGGGGAGCCATGACGACGCAGGCCGCCACCGGATGTTGGATGGCGTGCAGGAGCGCAATCGTGCCCCCGTCCGAGTGGCCGATCAGCACCGGACGGCGGATGTCGAGCGCGGCCAGCAGCCGGGGCAGGACGTCTCTGGCCTCACGGTGCATGTAGTCGACCTCATGGCGGCCGACATGCCAGAAGCCTTCGATCCGGGATGGGCCTCTGACGTCCGGCACTGGATCGGATCCTCCGTAACCACGCCGCGAATACACCCAACCTGCGCGCCCGGTGCGCTCACACAGTTCACGGGGCCAGTCCCGCCCCCGCTGTGGCCACATGGCCACGCTGCCCAGGCCCTCGTGCAGGAAGACCAGTGGTTCCCGGTGCGGATCGCCAGGATGGCAAGCCACTTCCAGATCCACGCCCTCGATGTTGATGCGCCTCATGGGAGCATGCTAGCGCAGATGCCCGACGCGGCGTAGCCCCCGGTGGCCGCCACACGCGGGAAACCCGCTATGCTGCAGGCATGAGACACATGCTTGACGCTTTCTGGCGCGCCGTGGCCTATTGCATGCATCCACGGGTCATTGGTCTTTCGATGCTGCCGCTGGCCCTGATGACCCTGCTGTCGTTTGGTCTGGGCTACTTCTTCTGGCAATCCAGTGTGCAGGCGGTGGAGCTCTGGCTCTCGGGCCTGGGCTTCTATCAGACCTTGTCCGGGTGGTTGTCCGGCATGGGGCTGTCTGGCGCCCTGACGCTGTTGCCAGCCTCGCTGGTGCTGATGCTGGCCACGCCGGCCATCCTGGTGGTGAGTCTCCTGCTGGTGGCCGCGTTCATGACCTCTGCCATGGCCGAGCTCGTGGCCCAGCGCAGGTTCCCCTCGCTGGAACGCAAGCGCGGCGGATCCATGCTGGCGGCGATCTGGTGGTCGCTGGTCTCGACGGTGCTGGCGGTGCTGGCCCTGTTGGCCTCGATGCCCCTGTGGCTCATCCCTCCGCTGATTCTGGTCCTGCCGCCCCTGATCTGGGGATGGTTGACCTACCGCGTGTTTGCGTTCGATTCGCTGGCCGCCCACGCCAGCCGCGAAGAGCGGCAGACCATCCTGAAGGAGCATCGGGGCAGCCTGCTGGCCATGGGGGTTCTGACGGGCTACCTGGGGGCTGCACCGAGCCTGCTGTGGGCATCGGGTGCGCTGTTCGTGGCCCTGGCGCCTGTGCTGGTGCCTCTGGCGATCTGGATTTACACGCTGGTGTTTGCACTGGCCTCGCTGTGGTTCTCCCACTTCACGCTGTCCGCACTGGAGGTGCTGCGGAGCAGGGTTGCCCCCGTCGAAGTTCTGGATCCGCAGGAGGGATCCTTGCCGTCGGGAACCCCTCCCGGTGGGGCGCCGCAGGAGCCGCCGCCGGCCTTGCCTCCTGCATCTTCCCGTTGAGCCAAGTTTCTGAACACCATGACAGACACCAGCAAGCTGCCCCCTTCCTTCGGGCTGATCATCATCGGGGATGAAATCCTGTCGGGAAAGCGGGCCGACAAGCACCTGCCCAAGGTGATCGAGCTGCTGGCTGCCAGGGGGCTGACACTGTCCTGGTCGCGCTGTGTCGGCGATGATCGACGCCGCATCACGGCGGCCCTGGCCGATGCCTTTGCGTCAGACGACATCGTGTTTTCCTGTGGTGGCATCGGTGCCACGCCCGATGACCATACGCGCCAGTGTGCCGCCGCCGCGCTGGGGGTGCCCTTGGCGCTTCATCCGCAAGCCCGTCTGTTGATCGAGGAGCGCATGCAGGACGTGGCCCGGGAGCAGGGCGTACCCTATGAGCCCGAACGCGCCGACAATGTGCATCGGCTCAACATGGGGGTGTTTCCGCAAGGGGCACGGATCATTCCCAACCCCTACAACAAGATTCCCGGGTTCACGTGTGATGGCACCGGCGGCGGTGCGGTGCACTTCGTGCCAGGATTTCCGGTCATGGCCTGGCCGATGATCGAACACTTGCTGGATACCGAATACCGTGCCTGGCATCGAGGCCCGGGCGACTGGGTCGAGCGTTCCGTGGTGGTGTTTGGCGCCATGGAAGCGACGCTCACGCCGTTGATGGAGGCGATCGAGCGGGATCACCCTGTCAAGGTGTTCAGCCTGCCCAGTGTCGATCACCCGACCTGGGGTCGGCACATTGAGCTGGGGGTCAAGGGCCCTTCGTCTGCCGTGCCGCTGGCATATGGGCAACTGATGGCAGGGTTGCGGGGGCATGGTGCGCAGCTTGGCCCCGAATTGGTGCGATAAGGGGCTCACCAAACCGGTGCGTCGTGCTCTATCGCACCAAAAGCGTGCATTGCTTGACTTGGGCCGAGGCCAGGGCGGTGCGACGCATCGATATCGGTGCGCACGAAAGCTGTTTCTTGTGCGCTGGCCAAAGAGGATAATCGTTACGCCATGTTTTCAGGCGTCAGGCTGAGTCCCCCGTGGTCAGTTCTTGGCATGGAAACTGCTTAGGCAAGGACATCCGACCGTTTTTCCACCCAACCCGACTCAGGAGCAATTGATGGCCAAGACCGCCGCCGACGTGATTCAGCTGGTGAAAGACAACGACGTGAAGTTCGTTGATTTCCGTTTCACCGATACCCGTGGCAAGTGGCAACACATCACCATTCCGGTCTCGCAGTTCAGCGAGGACAAGTTCGAAGAAGGTCAGGCCTTTGATGGCTCCTCGATTGCTGGCTGGAAGGGCATTGAAGCGTCCGACATGCTGCTGATGCCCGATGCCGGTTCCGTCTTCATCGATCCCTTCGTCGAAGAAACCACCGCTGTGCTGGTTTGCGACGTGATCGAGCCGACCGACGGCAAGGCCTATGAGCGCGATCCGCGTTCCATCGCCAAGCGCGCCGAAACCTACCTCAAGGCCACCGGCCTGGGTGACGTGGCCTTCTTTGGTCCGGAGCCCGAGTTCTTCCTGTTCGACGAAGTGCGCTGGAGCAACGAGCCCGGCCACAGCTTCTACCAGATCGAAGAGTACGAAGCACCGTGGAACAGCGGCGCCAAGATCGAAGGTGGCAACCGCGGCCACCGTCCGCGCACCAAGGGCGGCTACTTCCCGGTCGCGCCGGTGGACAGCACCATCGACATGCGCAACGAGATGGTCCAGATCCTGGAAGCCGTGGGCGTGCCGGTCGAAGTGCACCACCACGAAGTGGCTGGCGCCGGCCAGTGTGAAATCGGTACCCGCTTCTCGACTCTGGTCGAGCGCGCCGACTGGACCCTGCTGCAGAAGTACGTGATCCAGAACGTGGCCAACGCCTACGGCAAAACTGCCACCTTCATGCCCAAGCCCTACCACGGTGACAACGGTTCTGGCATGCACGTGCACCAGTCGATCTGGAAGGATGGCAAGAACCTGTTCGCGGGCAGTGGCTACGCTGGTCTGAGCGAGTTCGCCCTGTACTACATCGGCGGCATCATCAAGCACGCCCGTGCCCTGAATGCCATCACCAACCCGGGTACCAACAGCTACAAGCGCCTGGTGCCGCACTTCGAAGCCCCGGTCAAGCTGGCCTACTCGGCCAAGAACCGCTCGGCTTCTATCCGCATCCCCAACGTGGCGTCGGACAAGGCCCGTCGCGTGGAAGCCCGCTTCCCCGATCCGCTGATGAACCCCTATCTGGGTTTTGCGGCCCTGTTGATGGCCGGTCTGGACGGCGTGGAGAACAAGATCCATCCGGGCGAGGCCGCTACCAAGGACCTGTACCACCTGCCGCCGGAAGAGGACAAGCTGGTCCCGACCGTCTGCCACAGCCTGGACCAGGCCCTGGATCATCTGGACAAGGACCGTGCCTTCCTGACCAAGGGCGGCGTGTTCACCGATGCCTGGATCGATGCCTACATCGAGCTGAAGATGACCGAGGTCACCCGTGCCCGCGTGGAAGTGTCCCCGGTCGAGTACGACATGTACTACAGCCTGTGATCGCTGACCGGGCAGACTCTCTGCCCGGACGACGACACCCAAGGACGGCCCCGGCCGTCCTTTTTTACGCCTGTTCGATGGCGTTGCGTCAAATGCAACAGTGGGCACTTTCCATCCGGAATTCGGTCATACTCAAAAATTCACGTGCGCCAAGGCGCAGGAGTGCGAAATTTGTCCCTGATGAAAGACTTCCGAGCTGTCCGTTGGATGTTGGCCGCGCTGGTGCTGGGTCACGGCGCTGCTGCGCTCGCCCAAGGCAAGATCTACCGATGTGGCAACGAGTACACCAACGATCCCAAGCTGGCCAAGGAGAAGGGCTGCAAGCTGATGGAGGGTGGCAACATCACCATCATCCAGGGGACCACGCCGCGTGGTGCTGGTGAAGGCAGCGCCACGCGCAGCAGCACCGCTGCGCCGCGTCCTGCGCCACCAGCGTCCGCCGAGCAGAGGGCCCGGGACAGCGATGCCCGGGCCATCCTGGAAACAGAGCTGCGCAGGGCGCAGGAGCGGCTGGCCGAGGCGCGCAAGGCCTATGCGGATGGCAGCCCCGAGAAACAGGGCATCGAGGGTCGCAACCATCAGCGCTATCTGGACCGGGTTGCCGAACTGAAGGCGGCTGTGGGTCGCGCCGAGGCCGACGTGGCTGGTATCGAGCGGGAGCTGTCCCGTTTACCTGGGGGCAACCCGCCGGCGGCGCAGGGCGCCCGTTGAAAGCCGCTGGATGAAAGGCAAGAGGGCCGCAGACCAGGCGAGCACGCCTTTGGAAGACCCGCAGGTTTCGCCCGAAGACCGGCTGGCGCGGCGCTTTCAGTCACTGGACCTGCTGGCCACGCTGGTGGCGGTGGTGTCGCCGGATGGTGGCATCCTGTTTGTCAATGCAGCCCTTGAGGATGCGTTGGGCATTTCCCGTCGCAGCATGGCGGGTGTCAGTTTTCCAGACTGGTTCACCGAACCCCAGCAGCTGGTCAATGCCCTCCAGGGCGCCAAAGGCAACGAGTTTGCGGCCCTGCGTTACGACGCCTGGCTCAAACGGCTCGGTCACGATCCTCTGCAGGTGCATGTGGTGGTGGCGCAAACCGAGACACCGTCCGAGGTGGTGGTGGAGTTGCTGCCGCTGGAGTTGCAGACCCGACAGGAACGCGAAGAGCGGCTGATCGACCAGGCACAGGCCAACAAGGAACTCATCCGTAACCTGGCGCACGAGATCAAGAACCCGCTGGGCGGCATTCGTGGGGCGGCGCAACTGCTGCAGATGGAGCTCGAATCCCGGGAGCTGATCGAGTACACGCAGGTGATCATCCACGAGGCGGATCGTCTGCAGTCGCTGGTCGATCGCCTGCTGGCACCGCACCGCCGGCCACATGTGGTGGGCGACGTGAACATCCATGAGGTGTGCGAGCGGGTGCGATCCCTCATCCTGGCGGAGTTTCCCAAGGGCCTGAGGGTGGTGCGCGACTACGATACCTCGATCCCCGAGTTCAGGGGTGATCGGGAGCAACTGATCCAGGCCGTCCTGAACATCGCCCACAACGCGGCGCAGGCACTGGCCGAACGGATCGCTGCGGGAGACGCGCAGATCATCTTCCGCACGCGGGTGGGTCGGCAGGTGACCTTCGGCAAGCAGCGCTACAGGCTGGCACTGGAATTGCATGTGATCGACAACGGGCCCGGCGTACCGGACTCGATCAAGGATCGCATCTTCTTCCCTCTGGTATCAGGGCGCGATGGTGGATCCGGTCTGGGGTTGACGCTGGCGCAGACGTTTGTTCAGCAGCACCACGGTCTGATCGAGTGTGAGAGTGTGCCGGGCCAAACGGATTTCAAGATCCTGATTCCGTTGCCATGAACAACCACACCTGAGCCTGACGAAGGGAAGACCGCGACATGAAGCCGATCTGGATCGTTGATGATGACCAATCCATCCGCTTCGTGCTCGAGAAGGCGCTACTGCGAGAGAACCTGCCCACACGCAGCTTCACCAACCCGCAGGAGGTGCTCAAGGCG
>JAJPEW010000126.1 GCA_021166755.1 Hydrogenophaga sp.
TGCCAGGCCCAGGCCGCCTGAATCAGGCACAGCACGGCATCCAGACTGTCGCCGCTGGCATCGTCGGCCAGGGCATCACGCTGGCTGTGGGTGAGCCTCAGCCGCAAACCAGCGTCGCGCATGAGCGGCGGATCCCCGTTCTCCAGGGCATGAATGAGCGTTCGCCGGGCAATCAGGCGATCTGCGGTCTGGCGCCGGACCTCATCGCTCTTGTAGCTCGTGGACCCCAGTACCGATCGGGCCAGCAAGCCCGGATAAGCCTCCAGCGCAATGCGTCGTGGATCTCCGGTCGCCAGCCCGGGGAATTCCGCGCCCGCACCGAGCAGCCTGGGCACACCCGCGTGGAGCATGAAGGCCACCGGCGGATTGACCCATTTCATGCTCGGACTGGAACCGGCCGGTCCGTCGGTGGCGCGGTGGGCAAATTTGCCACCGATGGGGCGCTGGTGGCAGAAGGCCGCAAAGGCATCCCGGATGTCCTGCCGGGACAGGCTGGCGTAGTGGCGGATACAGTCCACCCAGCTGGTCGGCCAGCCCAGGTGTTCGACAAGCTCCCGCGGCAATCCGAACGGCAGATCGAATCCCCCCACCCAGGGCAGGTGGGCATCGTCGGCCAGCCAGGCGGCCCAGTCGTCCAGGGACTCGAAGCGGTCCAGGCGCTGCAGAACCACCCTGCCACGATCCACATGGCCCACCGCATGCACAATGGCCTTGCGGCGCGAGGGAGCGCTGCTGAAATCACATCCCAGCAGGGTGGTCAAGGCGGCTCAGAAATCGATGGGAAAGAGGCCCATGCCGAGCGAAGGCCAGGCATGGAAACGCAATACCGAAGCCTCAGGCGCGGCCGATGATCGACGCCGTGGCCATGAGCTCCTCCAGCAGGGCCAGGGAGACCTTGCCCGAGACGCTGTAAGGGTCGAACTCGGGCCGCTCGGAGTATTTCAGCACGATGGACGTGTTGAGCTTGGACAGGTTGACCTGACCCATGGTCCAGCCACCGAACCGGCGCTCGCTGATCTCTTCGTAGTGCAGCAGAACCACATCGCTGTGGCGTTTGTCCTCGACGATGTGGTTGTAGAGGCGGTTGACCGAATCGCGCCCGCCTTCGATGGCCTGAAGGAACACGCCACCGCCGTAGCACAGCACACCCGTGATGCCGTTGTGCAGGTTGTGGGCGCGCGAGACCTCGAGGATGGACTCGATGGCGGATTTGGAGCAGTCTTTGTCGACTGCGCGGCTGACGTAGAGCAGACGGACCAGCATGGTGGATCAGGCTTTGCGAGGAATCAGGGAAAGGAACTCACGGCGCAGGTTGGCGTCCTTGAGGAACACACCGCGCATGACCGAATTGATCATCTTGCTGTCCATGTCCTTCACACCACGCCAGGCCATGCAGTAGTGGCTGGCCTCCATGACGATGGCCAGGCCATCGGGCTGGGTTTTCTCCTGGATCAGGTCGGCCAGCTGCACCACGGCCTCCTCCTGGATCTGGGGACGCCCCATGATCCATTCGGCCAGGCGGGCGTACTTGGACAGTCCGATCACGTTGGTGTGCTCGTTGGGCATCACGCCGATCCAGATCTTGCCGATCACCGGGCAGAAGTGATGTGAGCACGCACTGCGCACCGTGATCGGGCCGACGATCATCAGCTCGTTGAGGTGCTCCGCATTGGGAAACTCGGTGACCGTCGGGCCCTTGACGTAGCGACCGGCGAACACTTCCTTGAGGTACATCTTGGCCACGCGGCGGGCGGTGTCCTCGGTGTTGTGGTCGTTGGCCGTGTCAATGACCATGGCGTCCAGCACGCCCTGCATCTTTTCGGTGACTTCTTCCAGCAGCTGATCCAGTTCACCCGGCTGGATGAACTCGGCAATGTTGTCGTTGGAGTGGAAGCGCTGGCGCGCGGCCTTGATCCGCTCGCGGATTTTCACGGAAACGGGCACGCCCTCGTCCGCGGCGGCAATGTCGGCTTTGGTCATGTCGGTATCGGATTTCATCAGCATGGAACATGCTAACACCTTGGGCCGGAAGACACGATGTCCGTCCGTGGCACAGGGGTGTTCTATGTCCGAAGCCGGATCTAGTACCGGTGACCGGTCAGGAAGAGCACCGCCCGCATGATGCCGAAGGCCACGCGATCGAGCGCACGCTGGCGCCAGGGGCGCCTGGCCAGTTGGTCGGCATCCAGCCGCTGTCCCGCCGACGTCAGGATCTGGTCCAGGCAGGCGTGAAGGCGGCGGGCAAAGCGGCGGTCGGAAGTCATGACATTGGCTTCGCGCGCCAGCAGCAGAGACAAGGGATCGAGGTTGGTCGAACCTACGGTCGCCCACCGCTGGTCCACCACAGCCACCTTGGCATGCAGGGCACTGGGGGCGTACTCATGGATCTCGACACCAGCCTGCAGCAGTCGGTGATAGACCGGCCGGGCAGCGTGGTACTGCAGGAAATGTTCGTACTTGCCCTGCAGCAGCAGACGCACCCGGACACCTCGCTGCGCAGCCAGCACCAGCGCCCTCCGAAGCCGTCTGCCCGGGATGAAATAGGCGTTGGCAATCACGATTTCATGCCGCGCTTCGCCAATCGCCTTGAGATATGCCCGTTCGATATCTCCACGGTGGCTGACGTTGTCCCGCAGCAGGAGCGAGGCTTGCGCGTCATCAACGGCAACCGCCGGACCTGCGGTATCGTGCGCGGCCTGTTCCGGCCGATCGACCGACCAGGCCACCAGCCGGGAAAAATCCCCCACCGGCAAAGCGACCTTGAGCGCATCCCAGGCGGCCTTGAATTCCCGCTGGCGCGCCTTGCGCACCGCCTGAAGCCGCCACCACAACTGCTCCATGGTCTCGACCATGTCGGCCACGATCGGGCCGGACACCTGCAGCGAGAAATCCAGCCGGGGCGCTGTGAGCCGTCCCAACGAGACGTCGTCCTGATCATCGATGATGTTGATCCCACCACAGAAGCCGATGGTGCCGTCCACCACGCAGAGCTTGCGGTGAAGTCGGCGCCACCGGCTGGGAATGAGCAGACCGAACTGGCCCAGCGGCGCATAAATGCGCCAGCTCACACCGGCTCGTGCGAATCGCTGCTGCCATTCCGCCGGCATGTGGGGTGAACCGACGCCATCGATCACGAGACGCACACGAACGCCACGCTGGGCCGCCCGCTCCAGCGCCTCGGCCACCATGAGCGCCGAACCGGCGAATTCGAAGATGTAGGTCTCCAGATGGATGACCTGCCGCGCCGCATCCATCGCGGTGGCCAGGGCGGGAAAGAAATCACGTCCTCCCTGCAGCAGGACCAGGCGGTGCCCTGCCCGCATTCTGGCCGGCACGCCGTCGGCCGTCTCCGGATGTGGGCGCGGACCGATGTGGCGGGTCACAAGGCGAAATCCCCGATCAGGGGCAGGTGATCGGACATGCGGCTCCAGGCTCGTCCATGCGGCACATGAGCGGC
>JAJPEW010000146.1 GCA_021166755.1 Hydrogenophaga sp.
GGGCTGCAGCGCCGCCACGATCTCGGTCACCAGCGAACCGATGTTCCCCGACTCGTCCTTGGCGGGAATCAGGACGGAAACCTGCAGGTCCGGAGACTGGTCCAGGACATCGGGAAAGGGAGCGGATGGGGTCATGAGAAAGGGTGGCACAGCGGCCCATGGGATGCGCTGCCCAGATCGGGGCGACGCCAGAAGGTGAATTTTCGCATTTTGGCGTCCGTTCTTAAGCCTGCCTTAAAGATCTGGCACCACGATGATTCAATGCTCGGTACGGTATCCGCACATCCGCTCAAACGCCCCCTGCTCGTCTGGTGCTGCAGTCTGGGGCTTGCCCTGACCTGGGACGTGAGCGCTCTGGACCTGCCCGTGATGCGTCTGCTCGGCGATGCGCAGGGCTTTGCCCTGCGACAGTCCCCGCTGCTCAAGCTGGGCCTGCACGACGGCTTCAAGCAGGTGGCGCTGGGACTGCTGCTGGTACTTGGCATCTGGGCCTTCCGGCCGGTCGGCCACACAGATCAGCCCCGCCGCGAGCGGCTGGCGGTACTGGCCGGCGTCCTGCTGTCGCTGCTGGCCATCAACCTGGTCAAGCTGGGCAGCCTCACCAGCTGTCCCTGGGAGCTGGCCGATTTCGGTGGCTCCGCCCGTTACGTCTCGCACTGGGCCTGGGGCACGCCCGACGGCGGCGGCGGACGCTGTTTTCCGGGGGGACACGCCTCCAGCGCCCTGGCCTTTGTCGGACTGGCACTGCCAGGGCTCGTCCGTGGACAGCGTTCAGGCTGGGCCTGGCTGGCCCTGGTGCTGGTGATGGGGGCCATCGCCGGCGGTGCCCAGACGCTGCGCGGTGCGCACTACCCCAGCCATACCCTGTGGACGCTGGTGATCTGCCTGGGCAGCGCCCTGGCAGCATGGATGGTGGTCATGCACCGCCAGCGTTTGCGCGCGATCGCCTGATCACCAGCCCAGCCCCACGTGCAGGGGCAGGTACACCGCCATGCCCGCGACGATGGTGCCCAGCACCCCACGCTGCCAGAAGAACCAGGCGGCGCCGGCCACGGCGGCAAACAGGCGGGCGTCCTGCCAGGTGCTGACGAAAGCGCCCTGTGTCGTCACGATCTCCGGGATCACCACCGCCGACAGGGCCGCAATCGGTGCGTACTGCAGGCCGCGCTGGGCCCAGTGCGGCAGGCTCCACGGGCGGTCGGAAAACAGGAAAAACGATCGCGTGATCACCGTCACCACGCCCATGGCCACGATGATCAGCAGGGTGTGCAGGTCCAGATCAAGCATGGTGACCACCTTCCCGCCACCCGGCCAGCGGGGTTTTCTCCAGCAGAAGGCACATCGCCACCGCGCAGGCAATCGCCACGAGGATGTTGAGCTTGAGCGGCAGCGCCCAGGCCACCACGGCCGCCGCGCCTGCGACCCCGGCCGAGACCATGCGCAGCGGTGAGGTCGCCAGCGAGCACAGCACGCCCAGCAGCGCCAGGATGCCGGCAAAGCCGAGCCCCCATTCGGTGGGGATGGCATTAGCCAGCAGGATGCCGATCACACTGGCCGTCATCCACGCCCCGAAGTTGATCGCGCAGTTGCCCATCAGATAGGCCTGCTGCCCGGTCAGCTCGTCGGGCGTCGTGCCGGGCTTGGGGTAGCGGCGGGCAAAGAACACATAGCTCAGATCCCCGGTGACGAAACCCGAGATCACGCGCTTGAATCGCGGCATGTGCATCATGTACGGACGCAGGTGCGCCGAAAACACCACAAAGCGCAGGTTCACACAGAAGGCCGCCGCCAGGATCACCCACATCGGCGCGCCGGCCGCAATCATGGGCACCGCCGCCAGCTGCGCGCTGCCGGCATACACGATGAAGGTCATCAGCAGGGCCTCCAGCACCGACAGCCCAGACTTGACCATCGCCACACCGGTCATCAGTCCCCAGGCGGCAATGCCCATGGCCACCGTGGTCTGGTCGCGGATGCCCTCGCGGAATTCCGGCCGATGGCGGTACTCGGCGCTGAGAAACATCAGGCGACCTCCCCGCCAGCCGGGGCATCGAAGATCTGACCCGCCTCCAGCGGAAACCCGTTGAGGAACTCGGCGGCGCGCAGGCGCTTACCCCCCGCGCGCTGAAGCTCCTGCAGGCACAGCGCACCGTCACCGGTGGCCACCCTGATGCCTTCAGATCCCGCCGACAACACCTGTCCCGGCACGCCGCCGACGGTGCCGGACTCGACCCTGGCCAACCACACCTTGACCGCCTCACCCCGCATCGCGGTGCTGGCCCCCGGGAAGGGATTGAAGGCCCGCACCCGCCGCCCGATCACCTCGGCCGGCAGTGTCCAGTCGATGGCCCCTTCGACCTTCTCGATCTTGTGCGCGTAGGTCACACCCTCCGTCGGCTGGGGCGTGCGGGTCAGGCCACCGCAGGCGGCCATCTCCAGCGCCTCGACGATCAGGCGCCCGCCCAGATCGGCCAGACGGTCATGCAGGCTTGCCGTGGTGTCCTCGGGGCCGATCGGCAGCCTCTCGATCAGCAGCATGTCACCCGTGTCCAGGCCTTCGTCCATCTGCATGATGGTCACGCCCGTCTCGGTATCGCCCGCCTCGATGGCCCGGTGGATCGGCGCGGCACCGCGCCAGCGCGGCAACAGCGATGCATGAATGTTCAGGCACCCGAGCCGGGGCGCCTGCAACACCCAGGCGGGCAGAATCAGCCCGTAGGCCGCGACCACCATCACATCGGCACGGGCGTTCTCGATCGCCGTCTGCGCAGCAGCGGCATCTTCCGGGTATTTGCCCTCCAGCCGGAGGCTGCGGGGCTGGGCGACGGTGATCCCGTGGGCCTGCGCCAGCTGCTTGACCGGCGAGGCCTGCAGCTTCATCCCGCGACCAGCCGGGCGGTCGGGTTGCGTCAGCACCAGCGGCACCTCGAACCGGGCCGCCAGCAGGCGCTCCAGCGCCACTCGGGCGAACTCCGGCGTACCGGCATAAATGACTCTCATGGTGCAACTTTCCCGGGCTGCCAGCGATCAGCCGCCCGTCGAGGGGGGCAAGGCGAATCAGCCCCGGCGTGACTCGCGCTCGGCCTTGACCAGTTTGGTCTTGATCCGGTTCTGCTTCAGGGGCGAGAGGTACTCGACGAAGACCTTGCCCAGCAGGTGATCCATCTCGTGCTGTATGCACACCGCCAGCATGCCCTGTGCATCGATCACCCGGGTGTGGCCGTGCTCATCGAGTGCCCGCACCTTGACCTCGACCGAGCGCTCCACCCCGTCGTAGATGCCGGGCACGGACAGGCAGCCTTCCTCGCCCTTGCGCTTTTCGGCACTGGCCCATTCGATTTCCGGGTTGATGAGCACCAGCCGCTGGTCACGGGTCTCGCTGACGTCGATCACGATCAGTCGCTCATGCACATCCACCTGGGTGGCCGCCAGACCGATGCCGTTAGCCTCATACATGGTCACGAACATGCGCTCGATCAGGTCCTGGATGCGCTGGTCGACCGCGGCGACCGGCCTGGCCACCGTGTGCAGGCGGGGATCGGGGTAGCGCAGGATGGGCAGGGGGGCGGTCATGGTCAGCAGCGGCAGAAATTTGGTCGAGCCGATGTCACGCTTTGTCACGGTTCACCGACGGCGTTTGTCGTTATTTTCGCTACTTTTGTCCCCGCGCGCTGCGCATCCACCCCATAAACATTGCCTAATCAAGGGCTTGGGCGCAAAATCAAAAGCGAATTGTCAAGAAAGAGCGCTGCCACCGAGCCTGATGGCCCATCTGGTGCCGGGTGGTGGCGTGCCTCAGGGGCCATACATGCTGAAACAAACCCGTCCGACCATTGCGGCGCGCACTTTCCGCGCCATGCCCACTCTGCTGGCGACCGCCGCTGCCCTGTCCATGCTGACCACTGGCAGCGCCATGGCACGCGACTGGCCGGTCACCGCAGGACAGCGCTCCACCGCCAACCAGGTGGCGCAGGCGGGTGTGCCGCTGTCGGAACTGGCCCCCGATGCACCCGATCAGTACAAGATCAAGCGTGGTGACACGCTCTGGGACATCTCCAAGATCTTCCTGCGCAGCCCGTGGCGCTGGCCCGAACTCTGGGGCATGAACCTGGAACAGATCCGCAACCCGCATCTGATCTACCCCGGCCAGGAGCTGTACCTGATCCGCGACGGTGACCGGGCCCGCCTGTCCACCCGCAAGCCCGGCGGCGGACTCGAAACCGTCAAGGTGTCGCCGCGCATCCGTGCCGAGAGCCTGTCGGCCTCGGCCATTCCACCGGTCAACCTCCAGGCCATCGAGAGCTTCCTCACCGAACCCCTGATCGTAGAAGAAGCCACGTTCGCGAAGGCACCGCGCATCGTCGCCACTCCCGAGAACCGGGTCCTGCTCAGCCGGGGTGACCGTGCCTACGCCCGCGCCCGCTACGGGAACGACACCACGGCGGAACCCCTGAGCTTTGCCAACAGCAAGACCCGTGACTACCGCGTATTCCGCAATACGGTGCCGCTCAAGGACCCGACCACCGGTGAAGTCATCGGCCATGAAGCCCAGTACGTCGGCCGCGTCTACCTGGCGCGGGAGGAAACCGTCCAGGCCGCGCCCGTGGTGCCGGTCAAGACCGACGAGACAACCCCCAAGACCGACCTCTACAAGCCGGCTCACGAACAGGCGACCAACATCGACCGCTCGCAGGTGGCCGCTGCCCCCGCAAAGGACAAGGCCCCCGATGGCGAGATCGTGCCAGCCACCATCGACGTGGTGGCCGTCAAGGAAGAGTTGCGTGTTGGCGACCGCCTGCTGCCGGAACCTCCGCGTGACCTGTCCACCTACGTGCCCAGCGCACCCACGTCCGAGCAGAACGGCCAGATCGTCAAGGTCTACGGCAACGGGGTGACCTATGCCGGCCAGAACCAGGTCGTGGCCATCAACCGCGGGACCGAACATGGCCTGCAGCGCGGTCACGTGCTTGCCCTTCTGCGCGACGCCGGCCAGGTGGTCGACAAGACCGACGACAGCCGCACCATGCTGCGCCTGCCGGGCGAGCGCAACGGTCTCATGATGGTGTTCCTCACCTTCCAGAAGGTCTCCTACGCCCTCATCCTGGAGGTGGGCGACACCGCCAAGGTGGGTGACCGTTTCGTCAATCCCTGAGCCGCACTGAGGGATGGATCGCCACGAACTGGCCGCCTGGCTGCGGCTGGTTCTCACCCCCGGCGTGGGCCGCGACACGGCCCGGCGTCTGCTGGCCGCCTTCGGCATGCCCGATGCCGTCCTGTCGCAGCCGCCCGCACGGCTGGCCGACGTGGCCAACGCCAAGGTGGCGCGTGCACTCGGCCAGGAACCGCCAGAGCTAGCCGATGCCCTTGAACGGCACCTCGTCTGGCTCGCACAGGCCCCTGGCGAGCGGCACATCCTGACCCTGGGGGACGCCAGCTACCCCCCCGATCTCCTTCAAATTGCTGATCCACCGGTCATGCTTCAGGTGCAGGGGAACCTCGAAGCCCTGCGTCATCCCCGGCGCCTGGCCATCGTCGGCAGTCGTAACCCGACCCCTCAGGGTCAGGAAAACGCCCGCGAGTTCGCAAAAGCCCTCGGCGAGGCTGGTGTCTGCGTGGTCTCGGGACTCGCTCTGGGGGTGGACGGCGCCGCTCACGAAGGCGCGCTGGACGCCGGAGGGCCTACCATCGCGGTGGTGGGCACCGGCCTGGATCGTGTCTACCCCCGCCAGCACGCCACACTGGCC
>JAJPEW010000193.1 GCA_021166755.1 Hydrogenophaga sp.
GTCGAGTGTTACTACATCCGCTACCACACACCGGCCGTGACGCCGCCCTGGCACGACGGCGGCATCGCGCTGTCCCTGCGCGAAGCCATGTTCATGGCCGAGCGCAAACTGGGGCCGGTGGTGCACTGGGTCGACTGATCCAGACCCGCACCACCTTCATCGCCATCGACCTTGCCAGCACCGGTAGATGTGGTCGGCCAGCGCCTGGCTGCCCGCCTGATGCTGCAGCGTGGACTGGCGCATGATCTCAGGGGATTCCACGGTGCTCAGGCCGGCGGCCACCGCGGCTGGATAGACCGTGCCAGGGTGCGCCAGCCAGGTGTCGATCTTGGCGGGCGTGATCTCGACATGGAACTGCATCGCCAGGTGCGGACCGATGGCAAAGGCCTGATGGGCACAGGCGGTTGAGCGGGCCAACACCTGGGCGCCCGGAGGCAGACCGGTGAAGCTGTCGTAGTGCCACTGGTAGACCATGGCATCGCGGCTGTCACCCAGCCATTCGCGGGCCTGTGGAAGGTCAGACACCTGCATCGGTAGCCAGCCGATCTCGGGTTGCGGCAGGCGCTCGACGCACCCGCCGAAGGCGCGCGCCATCAGCTGGCCACCCAGGCAATGGCCGATGACCGGGACGCCCAGCTCATCGGCCTCGCGGATCAGCGCTTCGGCGTGCCGCAGCGAGGGCCGGTCATCGTTCGCCCCCCATTCACCGCCGAGCACCGCCAGCGCACGGTAACCGGCGACAGAGGAGGGGTAAGGATCGCCGGCTTCGGCGCAGAACACGTCCCAGCGAACGCCCGCGCGGTCCAGCCAGTGGCCCAGATAGGCCGGGGTGTCTTCGATGGTGTGCTGGAGCACCAGCACCTCGGCAGCAGGGGTGCGCGGCGTGGGGACGGTGGGAGCGGACATGCTGTCGATGATAGGCAGCGCTGAGCGCCATCCGGAGCCACTCCCAGCGTCGCGGATGAGGCCGCTCGCCGCCCGGTGTCCGCGGTGTCAGAACTGGCCGTGGCGTCCGTGCCCGGCGGCAAAACGCTGTGCGCCGGCCAGCGCGTCCGGGATGCGGGCCTTGCCGCGCTGCCATTCCTGCTGCAGGGCCTGGCCGAACGGCAGGTCCCACTGGGTGTAGGCGCTTTCGCGGTCCGCCAGCATGGTGGCCTGGGGAAAGCCCGCCAGCTGGCGGGCCAGGGTCACCGCGGCCTCGCGCGCCATGCCCGGGGCGACCACCCGGTTGGCCAGGCCCATGGCCAGGGCTTCGGCGGCCTCCACCTTGCGTCCGGTCAGTATCAGGTCCATGGCATGCCCCATGCCGATCAGGCGGGGCAGGCGCACCGTGCCCCCGTCGATGAGCGGGACGCCGAAACGCCGGCAGTACACACCGAAGTAGGCGTCTTCCTCCATCACCCGCAGATCGCACCAGAGCGCCAGCTCCATGCCGCCCGCGACGGCGGCGCCGCTAACGGCGGCGATCACGGGTTTGGACAGGCGCAGACGCGACGGCCCCATGGGTCCGGGGGCGCGACGATCCTCGCTGTCGAAATCCAGTTGCGCCAGGCCACCGGCTTCGCCCGCGGCGGCCAGCCTGGCGCCGTGCTGCAGATCCCAGCCCGCACAGAAGTGACCGTGGGCGCCATGAAACACGGCCACGCGGGCGCGGTCATCGTCCTCGAAAGCCAGAAAGGCCGCATGCAGGGCACGCGCGGTGCCTCCATCGACGGCGTTGCGCACCTCGGGCCGATCCAGCGTGATGACCATGATGTCGTCGAGGTGTTCGATGCGGACCGGGAGTGGGTGCGTCATGGCGGTGCGTGTCTTGCGGGTGTGAGGTGATCTTGGTGACACCCGCGCGACTTCGGATGGGGGACAACCCCTAGCGTCAGTCTCGTGCAAGACAGCTATAACCAGCGCAAACCAAACGGGCGACACCGATTGCCCATGCCAGGAGACAACGCGTGCAAGTGCTGCAACTGCTCATCAGCGGTGTGGCCCAGGGGTGCATCTATGGTCTGATTGCCCTGGGCTTCGTGCTGATCTACAAGGCCACCGAAACGGTGAGCTTCGCCCAGGGCGACCTGATGATGGTCGGCGCTTTCGGCGGGCTGCTGACCATGACCCTGTTGGGGTTTCCCTTCTGGCTGTCCATCCTCGCGGCCGTGCTCGGCATGGCTCTGTTCGGCATCCTGCTCGAACGCCTGGTCATCCGTCCCATCCTGGGGCAACCGGCCTTCTCGATCGTGATGCTGACCATCGGGGTGGGCTATGTGCTGCGCGGGCTGATCACCATGATCCCCAACATCGGCACCGAGACCCACACCCTGCCAGTGCCCTACGCCGGGCAGGTGATCAACCTGGGGTCGCTGGTCATCTCGGCCGATCAGCTGGTGGTGATCGGTGCGACAGCGTTGCTGTGCGCCCTGCTGTTTGCGATGTTCCGCTACAGCAAGCTGGGCATCGCCATGCAGGCCTCGTCGCAGAACCAGCTGGCGGCCTACTACATGGGCATTCCGGTCAAGCGGCTCAACGGCCTGGTCTGGGGGCTGGCCGCAGGCGTGGCGGCCATTGCCGGTCTGCTGCTGGCGCCCATCACCTTCGTGCACGCCAACATGGGCTTCATCGGTCTCAAGGCCTTCCCGGCGGCGGTGGTGGGTGGCTTCGGCAGCCTGCCCGGGGCCATCGTGGGCGGCCTGGTGATCGGCATCGTCGAGGCCTTGTCCGGCTTCTACCTGCCCGAGGGCTTCAAGGACATCGCTCCCTACATCGTGGTGCTGATCATGCTGGTGCTCAAGCCCAATGGCCTGTTCGGTGAAAAGCTTCGCAAGAAAGTCTGACCGGAGATCCCATGCGCTTCATCTTCAAAACCGATTACGACCAGGACATCCGGCTGGCCAAGCACGGCGGGCATGTGTTCTGGTACAGCCTGCTGTGCCTGGGCCTGGTGGTGGCCCCGTGGGCGATTCCCGAGTACTGGCTGGCCCAGCTGACCTTCGTGCTGATCTACGCCGTCGTGGGCCTGGGGCTGATGCTGCTGGCGGGTTTCACCGGCCTGTTCTCGCTGGGCCACGCGGCTTTCCTGGGGGTGGGGGCTTACACCCAGGCGGTCATGGTCAATGCCGGTTTGCCGTTCCCGCTGGCCATCGTGTGTGCTGCCCTGCTGTCGGCTGCGGTGGGGGTGGTGGTGGGGCTGCCGGCGCTGCGCGTCAAGGGCATCTACCTGGGCATGGCCACGCTGGCCTTCGGCTTCATCGTCGAGGAAGGCCTGGCGCGCTGGGAGGGCGTGACCGGTGGCAATTCGGGCCTGATGGTCAACTACCCGGCCATGTTCGGCTGGGAGCTGGATTCGACCAACGAGTTCTACTTCCTGTGTCTGGTGGTGACGGTGATCGCCACGCTGGCCATCGTGAACCTGCTGCGCTCGCCCACCGGTCGCGCGTTCGTGGCCATCCGCGATTCCGAGATCTCCGCACAGAGCATGGGCATCCATCTGGCCCGCTACAAGACGCTGTCCTTCGCGCTGTCGGCCGCGCTGGCCGGGGTGGGCGGGGCGTTGTATGCGCACAAGATCCAGTTCCTGTCGCCCGAGCAGTTCTCCATCATCCAGTCGATCGACCTGCTGCTGATGGTGGTGATCGGTGGCCTGGGTTCGGTGCATGGTGCGTTCCTGGGCGCCATCTTCCTGATCGTGATGCCGCAGTTGATTGCCATGGGCAAGGACTTCCTGCCGGCGGCCATCGGTCAGTCCACCGGGCTGCAGGGCACGGTCTACGGTCTGGTGCTGATCGCCTTCGTGCTGTTCGAGCCCATGGGCCTGTACGGCCGCTGGCTCAAGGTGCGGGCCTGGTTCCAGCTTTTCCCCTTCTACCGGCGGGGCATGTTCAAGCGCCAGAAGTCCTTCCAGAAATCGGATCGCCTCAAATGAGCCATATCCAACCCGATTCCTCCGAGGTGCTGCTGTCCGCACGCAACCTGAGCGTGCGCTTCTGCGGCGTGCTGGCGGTCAATAACGTCAGTTTCGATGTCCGCAAAGGTGAGGTATTCACCCTGATCGGTCCCAACGGCGCCGGCAAGACCACGGTGTTCAACCTGATCAGCCGCATCTACACGCCGACCACTGGCACCATCGACTATCTGGGGCCCCAGGGCATGCTGCGCCTGACCGAGCAGCCCCCGCACCGCATCGCCGGCCTGGGCATTGCGCGCACCTTCCAGAACATCGAGCTGTTCGAGCACGCCACCGTGCTGCAGAACCTGCTGATCGGCCGCCACACCCACCGCAAGACCGGTCTGTGGAGCGAGATGTTCTTCACCAGTCGAACCCGAAGGGCCGAGATCGAGGCGCGTGAAAAGGTCGAGCAGGTCATCGATTTCCTGGACCTGCAGCACCACCGCGAAAGCATGGTGGCTGGCCTCCCGTATGGCGTGCGCAAGGTGGTGGAGCTGGCGCGCGCGCTGTGCACCGAGCCGCGCCTTCTGCTGCTGGACGAACCCTCGTCGGGCCTGAACGTGGAGGAAACCGAAGACATGGCGTTCTGGATCAGTGACATCAAGAACGAGCTGGGCATCACCGTGCTGATGGTCGAGCACGACATGAGCCTGGTCTCCAAGGTGTCCGACCGCGTGCTGGCCATGAGCATGGGCGCCGAGCTGGCCACTGGCACACCCTCGGAGGTGCAAAGCCACCCCGGCGTGATCGAGGCCTACCTGGGCACGGTCGACGATGTCTCCAGCCTGCGCCGCGAGCACGCGCAAGGAGTGTCCGCATGACCGCGCCCGTGACCGACAACGCCGTCCTCAAGCTGCTCAACGTCGAGAGCGCCTACGGCCCCATCAAGGCGATCCGGGGCGTGAGCCTGCAGGTGCGCCGTGGCGAGATTGCCACCGTGCTGGGCTCCAACGGTGCTGGCAAGACCACCATCCTCAAGACCATCAGCGGCATCATCGATCCGCGCAAGGGCTCGGTCGAGTTCAAGGGCGAGAACATCACCGCCCAGGACCCGGCCTACATCGTGCAGCAGGGCCTGATGCATGTGCCCGAGGGGCGGGAGGTGTTCCCGCTGCTGTCCGTGCGCGACAACCTGCTGATGGGTGCCTACACCCGCAAGGACCGCGACGGCGTGGCGCGCGACATGGAGGCGGTGTTCAACTACTTTCCGATCCTGCGCGAGCGCGCCGCCCAGGACGCGGGCCTGTTGTCGGGCGGCCAGCAGCAGATGCTGGCCATCAGTCGTGCGCTCATGGCCAACCCCGACCTGATCCTGCTGGACGAACCCAGCCTGGGCCTGAGCCCGAAGCTGACCAAGGAGATCTTCGAGATCGTCGTGCGCATCAACCGTGAGCGCGGCACCACCATCCTGCTGGTCGAGCAGAACGCCAACATGGCGCTCAATGCGTCGGACTACGGCTACGTGCTGGAGAACGGCCGCATTGTCATGGAAGACACCTGTGCCCGCCTGCGCGAGAAGGAGGACATCAAGGAGTTCTACCTGGGCATGAAGGAAGAGGGCGTGCGCGCCGACCGTCGCTGGAAGAAGAAGAAAACCTGGAGATGAGTGCATGAGCTACCTGTGGGACCTCTCCAACATCCAGCCGCGGACCGAAGTGGTGCTGCCCGGCGACACCATCCCCGCCATGTTCTGGCAGGCGGTGGAGCGGCGTGGCCCGAACGTGTGGCTTCGTCAGAAGGACCTGGGCATCTGGCGCAGCTGGACCTGGACTCAAGTGGGCCAGGCGGTGCGCGAGATCGGCCACGGCCTGCTGGCCATCGGATTCGGCAGCCGCGAGACCGCCTCGATCCTGTCCAACACCAACATCGAATGGGTGCTCAGCGACCTGGCGGTGCTCAGCGCCAACGGCGTGGCCAACGGCATCTACCCGACCGATGCGGCCGAGCAGGTGCACTACCTGTGCGAGGACTCGCGCACCACGGTGCTGTTCGTCGAGGACGACGAGCAACTGGATAAGGCGCTGGAGGTTCGCAAGGTTCTGCCGCAGTTGCGCAAGATCGTGGTCTTCGACATGGAAGGCTTGCGCGACTTCCGCGACGACCAGGTGATCAGTCTGGACGAGTTGCGCGCCCTGGGCCGCGAGCACGCCAAGACCCATCCCAAGGCACTGGACGAACGCGTGGCTGCTGTCAGTCCCGATGACCTGGCCATCCTGGTCTACACCTCGGGCACCACCGGCAAGCCCAAGGGTGCCATGCATGCGCACAAGGGGCTGGTTTACACCGTGCGGGGCTACAACACCCTGATTGCCCGCGACGACAACGACGAGTGCATGTGCTTCCTGCCGCTGTGCCACATAGCCGAGCGCATGGGCGGCGAGTACTTCTCGCTCTACACCGGGGCCAAACTGAACTTCGTCGAGAACCCCGAGACGGTGCCCGAGAACGTGCGCGAGATCGCGCCCACGGTGTTCACCGCGGTGCCGCGGGTGTGGGAGAAGTTCTATTCCGGCGTGATGATCGCGCTCAAGGAGGCCAGCCGCACCCAGCAGGCCGCCTACGCGTGGGCCATCGGTGTTGGCCAGCGTGTGGCCGACCTCGTGCTGAAGGGGCAGGAGGTGCCCGGCGGCCTGAAGCTGCAGTTCAGGCTGGCGCGGGTGCTGGTGCTCGACAACGTGCGCAAGCTCATCGGCATTCACCGCTCACGCTTTCTGGTCACGGGCGCGGCGCCCATCTCGCCCGATCTGGTGCGCTGGTACCTGGCCTTGGGGGTGCCCATGCTGGAAGTCTGGGGCATGACCGAAACCTGCGGGGCCTCGACCGGTGTGCCGGCCGAACGCATCAAGCCCGGGTCGATCGGTCCGGCGGCCCAGTACAACGAGGTCAAGCTGGACCCCACCACGGGCGAGATCATGGTGCGGGGTCCCAACGTGTTCATGGGCTACCTGAACCTGCCCGAGAAAACGGCCGAGACGATTGACCCCGACGGCTGGCTGCACACGGGGGATGTGGGCGTGGTTGATGAGGAAGGGTTTTTCCGCATCACCGACCGGATGAAAGACATCATCATCACCGCCGGGGGCAAGAACATCACCCCCAGCGAGATCGAGAACGAGCTGAAGTTCTCGCCCTACATCACCGATGCGGTGGTGATTGGCGACAAGCGGCCCTACCTCACCGTCATCATCATGATCGATCAGGAGAACGTGGAGAAGTTCGCGCAGGACAACGACGTGCCGTTCTCCAACTACGCCAGCCTCACCCGCACGGCCGAGGTGCAGCAGCTGATCCAGGACGTGATCGATGCCGTCAACAAGAAGTTTGCCCGGGTCGAACAGGTCAAGAAGTTCTGGCTGCTGGAGACCCAGCTGACGGCCGAGGACGAGGAACTGACGCCGACCATGAAGCTCAAACGCAAGCTGGTGCAGCAGAAGTACGCCGAGCAGATCGAAGCCATGTACCGCTGAGCATGGCCGACCCTTTCGTTTCAACCACAAGGAGACAAGACCCATGAAAGCCAGACTCACTGTGACCGCCGCCGCCACCCTGGCGCTGGCGGCCGGCGCCGCCATGGCCCAGACGCAGGGCGTGAGCAAGGACGAAATCACGCTGGGCTCGATCCAGGACCTGTCGGGGCCGCTGGCGGGCTTTGGCAAGCAGGTGCGTCTGGGCATGATGCTGCGCGTGGACGAGGCCAACGAGCAGGGCGGTGTCAACGGCCGCAAGCTGACGATGACCGTGGAGGACTCGGGCTACGATCCGCGCCGCGCCGTGCTGGCCGCGCAGAAGCTGGTCAACCAGGACAAGATCTTCGCCATGATCGGCCACATCGGCACGGCGCAGAACATGGCCGCCATGCCGGTGCAGTTCCAGAAGAACGTGATCAACTTCTTCCCGGTGACGGCCGCGCGCCAGATGTACGAGCCTTTCCACAAGCTCAAGTACTCGTTCGCGGCCACCTACTACGACCAGATGAAGCTGGCCACGCCCAAGCTGGTCAAGGAAAAGGGCGCCAAGAAGGTCTGTGCCATGTACCAGGACGACGAGTTCGGCCTGGAGGTGTTCCGCGGTGCCGAGGATGGCCTGAAGTCCATGAACATGGCCTTTGCCGAGGTCACCACCTTCAAGCGCGGCGCCACCGACTTCTCGTCCCAGATGCAGAAGCTGGCATCGTCGCAGTGCGACTTCGTCGTGCTGGGCACCATCATCCGCGAGACCATCGGCGGCATCGGCACCGCGCGCAAGCTCGGCTTCAACCCGACCTTCCTTGGGTCGAGCGCGGCCTACACCGACCTGATCCACAAGCTCGGTGGCGCGCCCATGAACGGGCTGTACGCGACCATGACCGTGCAGCACCCGTACCTGGACGAGGCCGCACAGCCCATCCGCTTCTGGGCCAACAAGTACAAGACCAAGTTCAACGAAGACCCGACGGTGTTCTCGGTCTACGGTTACAGCGCGGTCGATGCCTTCATCCGGGCGGCCACCAAGGCCGGCAGCAACCTGACGACCGACAGCTTCATCAAGGCCATGGACAGCATGACCATCCCGCCGGACATCTTCGGCAGCGCCGAGATGACTTTCGGTCCGCAAAAGCGCCTGGGCAGCAACGCCACCCGGCTGTCGCAGATACAGGATGGCCGCTGGAAAGTGGTGTCCGACTACATGAAGTTCTGATCAACCCTGCACAGGGTGCGTCTGCCTCAGATCGTCCGGCAGACGCCTTGGCCACCGCGCGCAAGCCGGTGGCTTTTTCATGGCCGGTGGGACGATCAGGACACGATGTACGCGCCGGAGCCGGCCGACAGCAGTTTGCCGTCCGGCCCCCGGAACTCCATGCGGGTGGAGGCCACCCGGGAGCCCAGACGCAGCACCTCGGCGCTGAGTTCGAAGTGCGAGCCGATGCCGGGACGCAGGTAGTCGATGCGCAGGTCGATGGTGCCCAGCTTGGCAAACCGGTGCAGGCGTTGCTCAGGTGCCTCGTCCATGTGGCGCGCACCGATGGCGGCCATCACGGCCAGGCCACCCATGGCGTCCAGACCGGCGCTGATGACGCCGCCATGGACACGGTTGTAGGCATAGTGGCCGACCAGCTCGGGCCGCATGTCGATGCGGGCCAGCACCCGCTCGGGCAGCAGGCTGGTGATCTTCAGCCCCAGCACCTGGTTGAAGACGATTCTCTCCTCGAAGATCTGCTTCAGACCGGTCACGAACTCGGGTTCGAATTCGGCGGGTGCGGGTGGGTTCTTGTGACTCATGACGTGTCTTGATGTTGGCGATGGGGTTCAGCGGGGCGGCCGTTTGGCGATACCCATGGTCTTGCTCAGGATACCCAGCATGACTTCGTCGGCGCCGCCGCCGATGGAAGCCAGGCGGCCATCCCGGAACATGCGCGAGACGCGGTTCTCCCAGGTAAAGCCCATGCCGCCCCAGAATTGCAGGCAGGTGTCCGGCACCACACGGTTCAGGCGCCCGGCCTTGAGCTTGGCCATCGTGGCCCATTCGGTGACATCCTCGCCGGCCACGTAGCGCTCGCAGGCCTGATAGGTGAGGGCGCGCAGGCTTTCAACCTCGGTCTTGAGTTCGGCCAGCCTGAACTGGACCCACTGCTGATCGGCCAGGGCCGCACCGAAGAGCTTGCGCTCCTGTGCCCACTCCACCGTCCAGGTGATGCAGTTGCTCAGGCTTTCCAGGCAGCTGGCGGCGCACCACAGGCGCTCCTCCTGGAACTGCTGCATCTGGTAGACGAAGCCGTGGCCTTCCTCGCCGATGCGGTAGCGCTGGGGCACCCGCACCTCGTCGAAGTACAGCAGGCCGGTGTCGCTGCTGTTCATGCCGATCTTTCGGATCTTCTTGCCCACCTCGAAGCCCTTGACCGGCTTGCCGTTCTCACGCAGGGGCACGATCACCAGGCTCTTGTTGCGGTGGGCCGGGCCATCGCCGGTGTTGACCAGCATGCACATCCAGTCGGCCTGCAGGCTGTTGGTGATCCACATTTTCTGGCCGCTGATGACGTAGTCGTCGCCGTCCTTGCGGGCATGGGTTCGGATGGCCGCCACATCGCTGCCGGCGCCGGGTTCGCTCACGCCGATGCAGGCCACCACCTCGCCGGCGATGGCCGGTGCCAGGAACTCGCGCTGAAGCTCCTCGCTGCCGAAGCGGGCCAGCGCGGGCGTGGCCATGTCGGTCTGCACGCCGATACCCATGGGCACCCCCCCGCAGTGGATGTGACCGAGCGTCTCGGCCATGGCCATGCTGTACGAATAGTCCAGGCCGGCGCCGCCGTGGGCCTCGGGTTTGGTCAGCCCGAGCAGGCCCAGCCGGCCCAGATCACGGAAGACCTCGTGGGCCGGGAACATGCCCGCCTCTTCCCACTCATCCACCTGCGGGTTGATCTGCTCGTCGATGTAGCGCCGCAGGGTGTGCTGGATCTCGCGATGCTCATGGGTGTACTGCATGTGAAGTCTCCTCAGGCTGATGGGGGCTCGTGAAGGAACAGCAGCAGCGCGTTGTCGGCCAGATCGTCCAGGCTGGCGCCGCCACTGGCTGCCCGCGCCGGGTCGTACCACTGCACCGACCAGTTGAGCGCACCGAAGATCATCAGCCGGCTGATGGGCAGCGAGCCCCGCAGGGCACCCTCCTGGTGCAGGCTGTGCAGCACAGGCACCCAGGCGGCCTCATAGTCGGCCTTCAGGCTGCTGATTTCCCCGCGCTGCTCTTCCGACAGGTAGCGCCATTCATACAGCATCACCGGGATGAAGTCGCTGTCCGGCCCCAGCAGCACATCGAACTGGTTGCGCACCAGGGTGCGCAACAGCTGTCGCGCGGAGGGCGTGGTGTGGCTGGCCGCGGCGGCCGATGTGGTGGCGTCCAGGGCCGCCTTTTGCCGGACCACGGCGCGCTGCATGCCTTCGCGCATGACCGCTGCCAGCAGGGCTTCCTTGTTCTCGAAGTGATAGAAAGGTGAGCCGGCCTGCATCCCTGCCGCGGTGGCGATGTCGCGCGTGCTGGTGCCGGCAAAGCCCTTGAGGCGAAAGAGGTGGGCGGCGGCCTTCAGCAGATCTTGCCGGCGGTTGCCGTCGTCGCGCTCGTCGGCCGTCTTGCGGGGCCGGCCCCGCGATCGGCGCACCGGCACGGCAGCAGACAGCTCGGAAGCGGTAAGGGTCATGGTCTAGACCTTATCTGGGGCAGTTATTTTCAGCAAGCGACTGCTTGGCAAAAAAGTGGCTGAGCTGTCGCTCTGCCGACAACTCACCCTTCACAGGAATCAATTCAGGTTTAAGTGGAGTGTTGTTCAATTTTCATCTGGTTTTTGGTGATGGAAGAACCGGTTACCCTTCACGGGTCCCAATTTCCTTTCAGGAGACATCCATGAAAAAATTCCTTTCTCTGCTGGCCGTGGTGCTGACCCTGGGTCTGACCACGGTCGCCTTTGACGCCGAGGCCAAGCGCCTGGGTGGCAACAAGTCCCTGGGCATGAAGCGTGACGCGACGCCCGCCCAGTCGCCCAACACGCCTGCTGCCACGCCCAACGCCGCACCCGCGGCCGCAGGCGCGGCGGGCGCCGCCGCCGCGGCGGGTCGCAGCAAGTGGATGGGCCCCCTGGCCGGCATCGCTGCGGGTCTGGGTCTGGCTGCCCTGGCCTCCTACCTCGGTTTCGGCGAAGAGTTCGCCACCATGCTGCTGATCGGCCTGGCCGTGATGGTGGCGCTGGCGGTGATCGGCATGATCATGCGCAAGCGCGCCGCGCAGCAGGGCGGCGGCATGGCCTACGCCGGTGCGGGCGCTGGCGCGGGATCCGCCCAGCCGCAGACGGGCATGTTCCGCACGGGCGCTCAGGCGCAGTTTCCTGCCGCTGGTGGCGCATCGGGCGGTTCGATGATCGGTGCCAACCTGCAGGGCGGTGCTCCGCGCATCCCGGCCGATTTCGACGTGGGCAACTTCGTGCGCAACGCCAAGATCAACTTCATCCGCCTGCAAGCCGCCAACGACGCTGGCAACCTGGATGACCTGCGCGAGTTCACCACGCCCGAAATGTTCGCCGAGCTGCAGATGGACATCCGTGAGCGTGGCGCCGCTGCCCAGAAGACCGAGGTGCTGGACCTGGACGGCGACGTGCTGGAAGTGGTCGAGGAAGCCAACCGCTACATCGTCAGCGTGCGCTTCACCGGCTCGCTGCGCGAAGACGGCGAAGTGACCTCGGTCGACGAGATCTGGCACCTGACCAAGCCCCGCCAGGGCGCGGGTGGCTGGGTCCTGGCCGGCATCCAGCAGACCAGCTGATCAAAGGTTGTTGTCGGACGGACTGTCCGTGTGAGCGATCGCGCCGCACGGCGGAACGCCTCTTGAACCCCGGCGCCTCGCGGCCCGGGGTTTTTTTGCGCCTGGCGCCCGCGGCGACAATACCCGGATGGATATCTTTTTCATGGCCCTGGTGGTCGCCCTGGTCCTGACGGTCCTGAAGAACCACGAACAGCGCCAGCGCATCGCCCTGTTGGGTGCCCATCTCCAGCGCTTTCAGCTGGAAAAGCTGATCGAGGGACTGACCGAGGGCTACCTGCGGGCCTTTGGTGAAGCCGATGCGCAGCGGCGCGAGTCGGTGCTGGGCATGCTGGAGACCACCGAGCGCCTGCTGTCGGCCCAGCTGGACGATCTGGCGCAGGCCCTTCAGGGGCTGGATCCCGTTCAGGCGCGCATCAGCCGCCTGCCCATTGCGCTGCCCTGGGCCACCCGCTGGCTGCCCTCGGCCACCTTTGACCTGCGCGAGATGGTGCGCCTGCATGCGACCGGGGTAGCGCAGGCGATCGCGAACGCCGATGGACTGTCACGCCGCGATCAGGCCTTCCGGGTGTCGGCCGAATTGCTGCTGTTCCAGCACACCTGCCACTGGTATTGCCGGTCCCGTGGAGTGGCGTCGGCTCGTTTGCTGGCGCGACACCGCACCAGCCATGAACAGGTGGTGGCGGCCGTCTCGCCCGCCACGCGGCAGGCCTACCTTCAACTGATCGGCGGCTGACGGGGCTAAGTCAGCGCGGGCTGCAGGTGCACGTACCAGCCCATGACCGGCCGGCCCTGATCCTCCCGCAGCGGGGCTTCCCACAGGCGGTCGATCCGCCAGCCGTGGGCCTGTGCCAGCTGTTCGATGTAGTGGCGCGAATGCGCGTAGCGCAGGTTCTCCTGCAGGCGCAGATCGTGACCCGGTGGGGCCTGTTCCACGGAGAACGCAAAGCAGCCCCCACGGGCGATGCAGGCCCGCGCGGCGGCCATCACCTCATCCAGGGCACCGACGTAGATGAACACATCGGCCGCCACGATCAGGTCCACCGGCATCGACGCCTGCTGTTGCAGGGCGCTCAGCAGATCGCCCTGGGTCACCCGCCGGTACAGGCCACTGGCCTGGGCCTGCGCCACCATCTGCGCTGACAGGTCCACCCCGTCGATGCGTGCGACGCGGCCCTGCAGGCGCCGGGCACACAGTCCGGTGCCGCAGCCCAGGTCCAGCATGTGCGCAAACTGGCGATCGCCCTCGCGCAGCGGGTCCAGCAGAACCTCATGGGCCCGGTACTTCAGGGCGCGGACCAGGTGTGACTGGAACTCGGCAGCATAGTCATCGAACAGGTTCTGCACGTAGCTGGCGGGCGGGTGGTCCAGCGTTTCACCCCGCACCGAGGCCAGGTAGAAGCGGTGCAGGGCCTCGTCGGCGCCATGGGCGAGGGCCTGTTCGAAGCAGTGGGCGGCCTCTGGCAGACGGCCCAGTTCGCGCAGCAGGCTGCCATGCTGGCTCCAGGCCTCGGCCAGCGTGGGATCCAGGTCCAGGGCCTGGTCCAGTGCGGCGACCGCGGCTTGCAGCTGCCCGGTGCGCCCAAGGCAATGGCCCAGACTCAGCCACAGCGGCGCAGCCGCCTGCGGGTGGCGGCGTGTGCCTTCGCTCAGCGCCTGCGCGGCGAGCTCCCACTGGCCCAGTGCCTCGGCGCTGAGGCCCAGCGCGAGCCAGGCCTCTGGCTGGTCTGGGTCCGCCTGGAGGGTTTGCTGCAGTGGGCCGACGGCCTCGGCATGCCGGTCCTGGCGCCAGAGCGTGATGCCCAGGTTCGCCAGGATCGAGGGGCGACCCGGCGCCAGCGCGAGGGCCTGCCGGTAGGCCTGCTCTGCCTGGGCCAGTCGCCCGGCCTGGGCATGCTCGTTGCCCTGGAGGAACAGGTCCCGGGCCTGGGCGAGCGCGTCGCTCATGCGATTGCTCAGACGGCCGAAAAATCCGGCTTGCGGCGTTCCATGAAGGCGGTGAAGGCTTCGCGGGCAGCGGGCTCGCGCAGCATCCGGCCAAAGCTCTGGCCCTCTTCGGCGATGGTCTTCATCACCAGACCCGCCTGTCCCTGCTTCATGAGGCGCTTGGTCTCCACCAGTGAGCTCAGGGGCTTGGCGGCCAGCTTGCGCGCCACGCCCTGGGCATAGGCAGCCGCTTCGCTGGGGGGCAGCACGCGGTTGACCAGGCCCACTTCCAGGGCGGCCTCGGCCATGAACGGGTCGCCCAGCAGCAGGGCCTCGGCCGCACGGTGATAGCCCATCATCTGCGGCACCAGCAGGCTGGACGCCGCCTCGGGGCACAGGCCCAGGTTCACGAAGGGCATGGAAAACGCCGCGTTGTCTCCGGCGTAGACCAGGTCGCAATGGAACAGCAGGGTCGTGCCGATGCCCACGGCCGGGCCGCAGACCGCCGCCAGCACGGGCTTGGGGAAGCTCGCAATGGCGCGCAGGAATCGGAACACCGGCGAGTCTTCGGTGGCGGGCGGGTTGTTCAGGAAGTCGGCGATGTCGTTGCCGGCGCTGAACACGGTCTCGTGGCCCTGGAACACGACGCAGCGCACCGA